>JALZBL010000128.1 GCA_030947395.1 Actinomycetota bacterium
CGCAGGGCTGGATCGCCCCGGCCGAGTGCACCGAGGTGCGCGTGACCCTGACCGACGCCGAGCGGATGACGTACGCCACCGCCGAGCCCGAGGACCGCTACAAGCTGGCCGCGACCGCGCGGACCAAACTGCCGGTGATCGAGGCCATCGTCGAGCGGCACCCCGACGATCAGGTGCTGGTGATCGGCGCGTATCTCGAGCAACTGGCCGAAGTGGCCGAGCACCTGGGAGACCTGCCGATCATCCAGGGTTCCACCACCAACAGGGAGCGCGAGCGGCTCTATGAGGCGTTCCGGCGCGGCGAGCACCGCGTCCTCGTGGTGAGCAAGGTGGCCAACTTCTCGGTCGACCTGCCGGAGGCGGCGGTGGCCGTGCAGATCAGCGGGACCTTCGGCTCGCGCCAGGAGGAGGCTCAGCGTCTGGGCCGAGTGCTACGGCCGAAGGCCGACGGCCGGCAGGCGCACTTCTACACCGTGGTAGCCCGCGACACCCTGGATGCCGAGTACGCCGCCCACCGGCAACGCTTCCTGGCCGAGCAGGGCTACGCGTACACGATCATCGACGCCGACGACCTGCTCAACCCACGATGACGGGCCGCGCGCTGCCGGCGCTCATGCGCGGGGTCTACCTGCCCGGTCAGCGCCGCACCGACGTCCGGGACGGTGTCCCGGTGCCCAAACCCGGTCCCGGCCAGGTGCTGGTGCAAATCCGCGCGTCGACCATCTGCGGCAGTGATGTCCGGGCGATCTACCGGGAACACCTCGGCACCGGGGCCGAGGCCTATCAGGACGTAATCGCCGGTCACGAGCCGGCCGGCGAGGTGGTTGCCGTCGGTCCGGGTGGGCGGCGCATCGAGGTCGGGGATCGGGTAGCGATTTACCACATCAGCGGTTGCGGGCAGTGCCCGGACTGCGTTCGCGGGTACTTCATCAGCTGTGAGTCCCCCCGCCGCGCGGCCTACGGCTGGCAGCGCGACGGCGGGCACGCCGACTACCTGCTGGCCGAGGAGGTCAGCTGCGTGCGGCTGCCGGACTCGGTCAGCTTCCTCGACGGAGCCGGCGTGGCCTGCGGCTTCGCCACCGCATACGAGGCCCTGCGCCGCATTGACCTGTCCGGCGCCGACGACCTGCTGATCACCGGACTGGGCCCGGTGGGCCTGGCCGCCGGGCTGTTGGGCCGGGCCCTGGGCGCAGCGCGCGTATACGGCGTCGACCCGGCCGACGAACGGGCCCGCCTGGCCATAGAGCTCGGCGCGGTGGACGACGTCGTCGCCGCCGAGGATGCCGCCGCTCTGCAGGTCGGCGCCGCCCTGGACGCCTCCGGTTCGGCCGCAGGGCGCCGCACCGCGCTCACCGCGCTGGCCCGGTGGGGCCGGCTCGCGCTGGTCGGCGAGGGGGGCGAGCTGAGCTTCGACGTCAGCCACGAAGTGATCCACCGCCAGCTCACCCTGGTGGGCTCGTGGGTGTCGAGCATCGGGCGGATGACCGAGCTGGTCGCCCGGCTCGAGGTGTGGGGCCTGCACCCCGAGATCGTCGTCACCGATCGCTTCGATCTGGCCGCCGCCGGCGAGGCCTACCGGCTGGTCGACGGGGGACGAGCGGGCAAGGTCGCGTTGATCCCGTCCTGAGTGCGCGGATCTTCGAGGCGACGGCGTTGACCGGCGAACCCCTCGATGGCGCGACCCCGGTCGCGCACCGGTTGGCCGGCGTTCGGCGGTCCGCCGTCCGGGATGATGTGAGGCATGCAAGTCGCGCTGCCGATCGTGATGATGGTGGTCCTGGTCACCACCATCGCTGGTGTCTCCGACCGCTTCGGGATCTCCGCGCCGCTGCTGCTGGTGGTCGTCGGCGTCGGGGTGTCGTTCCTGCCTGGCGTCCCGCGAGTGGATCTCAACGCCGACGTCGTCCTCTTCGGCTTCCTGCCGCCGCTGCTCTATTCGGCCGCGATCCGGACCTCGCTGATCGACTTCCGGGCCAACCGGCAGGCGATCGCGACGCTGTCGGTCGGGCTGGTGGCCTTCACCACCGTGGTGGTCGGGCTGGTCGCCTGGTGGGTAATTCCGTCGATGAGCCTGGCCGCTGGCTTCGCGATCGGCGCGGTCGTCGCCCCGCCCGACGCGGTGGCGGCGACGGCGGTCGGGCGACGGGTCGGGATGCCTCGGCGCATCGTGACGATCCTCGAGGGTGAGAGCCTGGTCAACGACGCCGCCGCCCTCGTCGCGCTCAACGCGGCAATTGCCGCCCTCAAACCCGGCTCGCACTTGAGCGTGGTGGGCGTCGGCTGGGATTTCGTGGTGGCCGCCGGCGGCGGGGTCCTGGTCGGGCTCGGCGTCGCCTTCGTCCTGGCCCTCGTCCGCAAGCAGATCGACAACTCGGTGCTCGACACGACCTTGTCCTTCGTCGCGCCGTTCGCCGCGTTCTTGCCGGCCGAGGGGATCCACGCGTCCGGCGTCCTGGCCGTTGTTGTCACCGGGCTGGTGCTGGGCCACAAGTCGCCCGTGCTGCAGTCGGCCTCGTCCCGCATCGCCGAGAACACCAACTGGCGCACCGTCGCGTTCCTGCTCGAGAATCTGGTCTTCTTCCTGATCGGGCTGCAGCTGCGACGCATCCTGTCCGCGGTCAGCCACCTGCCGGTCTCGGTCCTGGGCACCGCGACGAGCTGCGTGGTGATCCTGCTGACCGTCGTCCTGGCCCGCGTGGTCTGGGTGCTCACGACCGCCGCGCTCTACCACTTCGGCACTCGCCGCATGCGCGAGCGTGCGTGGAGTTGGGGCGCCGCGATCGTGGTGTCCTGGGCCGGCATGCGCGGCGTGGTCACGCTGGCCGCGGTGTTCCTTCTGCCCAGCGACACCCCGCGGCTGGCGGTGCTGCAGCTGGTCGCCTTCGTCGTCGTCGCCGGAACGCTGATCGGGCAAGGGCTCACCCTGCCGCCGCTGGTGCGGCGGTTGAACCTGCCGCGTCCGGACGTGGCCGAAGATGCGCTGCAAACCGCCGCCCTGGTCACCGTGGCCTCCCGGGCCGGCAACGAACGGCTCGACGAGCTGATCGACGACGACACCCCGGAGGAGGTGATCGATCAGCTACGCCAGCGCTCCACGCGTCGCAGCAACAACGCCTGGGAACGGCTCGGTCGGGCCCAGACCGAGCTGGAGCCGCCTTCGGTGATCTACCGCCGGCTGCGCATCGAGATGCTGGAGGCCGAGCGCAACACGATCCTGGCCGCGCGCGACTCCGGGACGCTGGACGACGAGGTGCTGCGCACCGCACTGGCCGCGGTCGACGTCGAGGAATCACTGCTCGACCGAATCGATGACGCCGAGTCCCGGCTCGACAACGAGCTCGAGGCGCCGCCGACCCTGACCGGCGGCTGCGAGCACCTGCGGGCGGCGCCGCGGGTGGCGCACGCCAGGACGCCGGGCGCCTGCGAGGAGTGCCTGCGCGACGGCACCCGGTGGGTCCATCTGCGGATGTGCCTGACCTGCGGGCACGTCGGGTGCTGTGACTCCTCGGTCGGTCACCACGCCGACGGCCACTTCCGTGAGACCGAGCACCCGGTGATGCGCAGCATGGAACCGGGCGAGGCCTGGCGCTGGTGCTACGTCGACGAGCAGTTGGGCTGACCGGCGCTGGGCTGACCGGCGCTACCCGCAGGGCGTGGCTCATGCACCGTGGGCGACGGGGCGGTGCCGACTGCTGGTGAGAAATGAGCGAGCCTGTTGACTTGTGTTTGGCCATCCAGGAAGGTGATCCAGACCATATAACCGCCGATCCCCCGGGGTCAGAGAGCGCAGAGCCACCCATGCTCGCCAGCCAACGGCAGTCGCGGATCCTCGAGGAGATCCGCCGCTCCGGCGCGGCCAGGGTCAGCGAGCTGACCGACCTGCTGGGCGTCTCGGACATGACCATCCGGCGCGATCTCGAGCAGCTGGCGTCCAGCGGAGTGGTGCACAAGGTCCACGGCGGCGCCGTCCTCAACGCGGCCGCCACCGAGGAGCCGGGCTTCGCCGTCAAGTCCGAACTCGAGCAGGTGGCGAAGGTCAGCATCGCCGCGCTGGCCGCCAGTTTCATCCGTCCGGGCAGCGCGATCGCCCTGTCGGCCGGAACCACCGTCTACAACCTGGCCCGTCATATCGCGGCCGTCCCCGGCTTGACCATCGTCACCAATTCCACCGCGGTGGCCGACCTGATCGCCGGCGGCTCCGGTGGCCCGGGCCAGACGGTCATCCTCACCGGCGGCGTCCGCACGCCGAGCGCCGCCCTCGTCGGTCCGGTGGCCGATCTCGCCCTGCGCAGCCTGCACGTCGATCAGCTCTTTCTCGGGGTACACGGTATGGACGCCACCGCGGGCTTCACCACCCCGAACCTGGCCGAGGCGGAAACCAACCGCGCGCTTATCGAGGGAGCCCGTCAAGTCATCATCTGCGCAGACTCCACGAAGTGGGGATCGGTCGGCCTGGCGTCCTTCGCCCCGCTGTCCACGGCCGACATCCTGGTCACCGACTCCGGCCTGTCGGTCGACGCGACGGCCATCCTGTCCGAGGAGGTCGGATCGCTTCGCATCGCCAAGGTCGAGCGGGCCGAGTGGGCCAACGGATGAGTACCACCACCCGGCAGGCGATCCGGCTGGCCGACGGCCGGGAACTGCTCTACTACGACGACGCCCCGGGCGCCGACCGCAGTGCGGCGGACACCCGCGACCTGCCCGAGACGGCCAGCACCTCCCAGATCCGCTGGGATCCGCTGTTCGCGGAGTGGTCGGTGATCGCCGGACATCGCCAGTCCCGCACGTACAAGCCGCCGAGCGACGAGTGCCCGCTGGACCCGAGCCGGGCCGGGCGACCGACCGAGATCCCGGCCACCGACTACGACGTGGTGGTGTTCGAGAACCGCTTCCCGGCCCTGTCGGACGGCGCAGCCCAGGCGGTGCCGGCGGTGGACGACGGGCTGTTCGTCTCCCGGCCGGGAGTCGGGCGCTGCGAGGTCGTCTGCTTCACCAGCGACCACAACACCGCCTTCGCCCAGTTGCCGGTCCGGCGGGTGCGCACGGTGCTCGACGCCTGGGTGGACCGCACCCGCGAGCTCGCGGCGATCGAGGGCGTGGAGTACGTCTTCTGCTTCGAAAACCGGGGCGAGGAGATCGGGGTGACTCTCTCGCACCCGCACGGGCAGATCTACGCCTACCCGTTCATCCCCCCACGGCTGGCCGTGGCCGGCCGAGCGGCGGCGGCCTACCGCACCGAACACGGCACCTGCCTGCAGTGCGCGATGCTCGAGCAGGAGCGGGCCGAAGGCAAGCGCATCGTCGCCGAGACGGAGCACTTCGTGGCCTACGTGCCCTTCGCCGCGCGCTGGCCGTACGAGGTGACCGTGGTGCCGCTACGGCACGCGCCGGACCTGCCCGCACTCAGCGACCCCGAACTCGACGACCTGGCGGGCATCTATCTCGAGGTGCTCAAGCGCTTCGACGGGCTCTTCGACACCCCGGCGCCCTACATCGCGTCGTGGCAGCAGGCGCCGGTACGAGCCGATCGCGATTCGTGGCACCTCACGGCGTCGGTCTTCACCATCCGGCGGGCCAACGGCAAGTTGAAGTACCTGGCCGGGTCCGAGTCGGGCGCGGCGGTGTGGATCAACGACGTGCCGCCGGAAGTGGCGGCCCAGCGGCTGCGCGAGGTCGGCTGAGGTTTCGCGTCGGCTGAGGGTTCGCGTCAGGACGCGGCGGTGAGGTGCACCAGCACCGAACTTTGCGGGTGGCGCGGCGGCGCGGGCAGGCCGAACGCGGCCAGGACCGACCCGGACAGGGTCAGGCCGTCACCGCGCCACGGCGGCCGGCGGTATCCCGTCCCGGTGGGGTCCTCGGCCGCAGCGATGAGCCGGGCGGTGTAGCGC
>JALZBL010000129.1:0-2570 GCA_030947395.1 Actinomycetota bacterium
CGCCCGCGGACGTCGAGCGCAAGGGCGCGTAGCTCGTTGCCGCCGACGCCGTCGGGAGCCTGGGCGGCCACCAGGGCGGTTGGCCCGACGTCCTGCGCCGTGGCGGCCAGCGAACCGGCCGAGGCGAGCACCTGTTCGGCCCGGATCCGCTCGAGTTCCCTCTCCGCGGCCCGCAGCCGCGCGACCAGCCCGGCCACTCGGTCGGCCAGCTCCGCGGGCGGAGTCTTGAGCGCCTCGCTGAGCTGGGCCACCAGCGCTCGTTCGGAGGCAAGGAAGCGCAACGCGTCCACCCCGACGTAGGCCTCGAGGCGGCGTACGCCCGCACCCACGGAGGACTCGCCGAGCACCGTGATCGCCCCGACCTGCGCGGCGTGGCTCACGTGCGTGCCGCCACACAGTTCCCGCGACCACTCGCCGCCGATGTCGACGACGCGCACTTCTTCGTCATAGGTCTCACCGAAGAGCGCCAGGGCTCCGAGGGCCCGGGCCTCGGGCAGCGGCATGTAGCGCACCTGCACCGGCAGGTCGTGACGCACGGCCTGGTTGGCCACGTCCTCGATGTCGGCGCGGGTGCGGCCATCGAGGCCCGAGCCCCAGGCGAAGTCCAGCCGCAGGTAGCCCGGCTTGTTGTAGGAGCCGCTCTGCAGGGCCGACGGGCCGAGCACCTGCCGCAGGGCGGCGTGCACGATGTGGGTACCGGAGTGCGCCTGGCGCGCCGAGATGCGCCACTCGGGGTCCACCGCGGCCAGGACGCGGTCGCCGACCCTGATCTCGCCGTCCTCGACCAGGACCCGGTGGGCGATGAGACCCTTCACCGGTCGCTGGACGTCGACCACGCGCAGCCGGGCGCCGGTCGCCGACGTGATGACGCCCTCGTCGGCGACCTGTCCGCCGGACTCGGCGTAGAACGGCGTGCGGTCGAGGACGACGTCGATGGTGTCCCCCGCCGTGGCCGCGGCGACCGCCTCGCCGCCGCGGACCAGGCCGCGCACGATCGCCTCCGCCTCCAGATCGGTGTAGGCCAGGAACTCGGTGGAACCGGCGGCCCGCAGCGCGCGGTAGGCCGGCACGTTGGCGTGCGCCCCGCGGCTGGCCTTGGCGTCGGCCTTGGCCCGTTCGCGTTGCTCGGCCATCAGCCGTCGAAAGCCCTCCTCGTCGACGCTCAGCCCCTGCTCGCCGGCCATCTCCAGGGTCAGGTCGATCGGGAAGCCGTAGGTGTCGTGCAGCGCGAAGGCCCGCGCGCCCGGCACCCTCGACCCGCCGGCGGCCCGGGTCTCGGCCACCACTGAGTCCAGGATCGTCGTGCCCGCGGCCAGGGTGCGCCGGAAGGTGTCCTCCTCGGCGTAGGCGATCATCTCGATCCGCCCGAAGTCGGACGCCAGTTCGGGGTAGGACGGGCTCATGCAGTCGCGGGCGACGGGCAGCAGCTCAGGCAACGAGCGGTCGTCGTAACCAAGCAGGCGCATCGAGCGGATGGTGCGGCGCAGGATACGGCGCAGCACGTAACCGCGGCCTTCGTTGGAGGGGGTCACGCCGTCGCCGATCAGCATGATGGCGGTGCGGGTGTGGTCGGCGATCACCCGCAGGCGCACGTCGTCGGGGTCGGACTGACTGGCCGCGTGCCCGGACTTCTCGCCGTAACGCTTGCCGGTCAGCGCGGCCGCCCGGTCCAGGATCGGGCGCGTCTCGTCGATCTCGTACATGTTGTCCACACCCTGCAGCAGGGTGGCCATCCGCTCCATGCCCATGCCCGTGTCGATGTTCTTGTTGGGCAGCTCGCCGAGGATCTCGTAGTCGCCCTTGTGCGGACCGTTGGCTTGGCCGCGCTCGTACTGCATGAACACGAGGTTCCAGAATTCCAGGTACCGGTCCTCGTCGACCTCCGGCCCACCCGCTAATCCGTAGTCCGGGCCGCGGTCATAGAAGAGCTCGCTGCACGTGCCGGCCGGACCGGGTATGCCCATGTCCCAGGTGTTGTCCGCCTTGCCCCGCCGCACGATCCGCTCGGCCGGCACGCCGATGACCCGGCGCCAGAGCTCGAACGCCTCGTCGTCGTCGAGGTAGACCGTCGGCCAGATGCGCTCGCCGTCGAGACCGAACCCGCCGTCGGCCAGGGAATTCGTCGAGAGGGCCCACGCGAGCCGGATGGCCTCCTCCTTGAAGTAGTCGCCGAAGGAGAAGTTGCCGTTCATCTGGAAGAACGTGCCGTGCCGGGTGGTCTCGCCGACCTCTTCGATGTCCTGGGTGCGGATGCACTTCTGCACGCTGGTGGCGCGCGGCCAGGGCGCGGTCTGCTGGCCGATGAAGTACGGGACGAACTGCACCATGCCGGCGTTGACGAAGAGCAGGTTGGGGTCGTCGAAGGGCAGCGGAGCGCTCGGCACGACGACGTGGCCGCTGCGCTCGAAGTGGGAGAGGAAGCGACGTTTGATCTCGGCGGTCTGCATTGCTGAGGTGCTCGTTTCCGGTGCTGGATCGGGTGGGTGGCCGCAGGCCCTGATGGCGCAGGGGCTCAGGACGCCTCGGGGCCGCCGAGCTGGCCACCGTCGAGTTCGGCGCCCTCCCGCAGC
>JALZBL010000129.1:2580-5835 GCA_030947395.1 Actinomycetota bacterium
CAGCTGCGCCTCGTGCTCGGACATCCCCTCCCGCACGTCGGCGGCGAACTCGCGGACGGCCTCGGACAACTCGGCCAGCGCAGCCCCGGCGCTCTGGGCCAGGCCCGAGGGCGTGAGCCGCTCGGCCACCTGCGTCATCTTGCGGAAGATCAGTGCACCCAGGGCCAGGCCGATGCCGAGCCAGAAGAGTCTGCGCATCGGTGATCAGCCCCCCCGCCGGCTCGCGCGAGCGATCCGCCGCCCGGCCCGGTGACGCTGCTTGGCCGCGCGCTCGAGTTCGGCCGCGCGCCGCTTGCCCACCGTCTTGCGCACGCCGTAGCTGAACGCCGCAACCTTGATCAGCGGGCTAGCCACCGTGCTGGACACGATCGAGCTCAGCGCCGCGGCGTTGGACGTCATCGAGTTGACGCCCTTGGTGATGCCCTCGACCTGATCGAGCTGGGCGTTGACCCCCCGGATGGTCTCCTGGGCGTCGGACAGCAAGGGCACCGCCCCTTCGTGCGTCTTGCGGATGGCCAGGGTCGCTTCGTCCAGCGTGCGCCCGAGCTTGAGCAGCGGGATCGCCAGCAGCAGGACGAGCAGCACGAGCGCACCGGCGGCGATCAGCCCGGCGACTTCCCCTGCGGACACAATTTCCTCCTGGACGAGACGACGACGACGGTCGAGCAAGCCTCACGACCCTACCCAATGGCCGCCGGATCGCCGGATACTTCGCCCCCGCCCAGTAGCCGCCGGCCGGTTAGTCGCCGCGCACCACCCGGCGCAGGGCCTTCGCCCGTTCGCCCCAGGCCCGTTCCGTACCGTGGTCGGTGGGCTGGTAGTACCGGCGCTCGCGCAGTTCGTCCGGCGCGTACTGCTGGGCGACGACGCCCGCGGGATCATCATGCGGATACCGGTAGCGCTGTGCGTGCCCGAGCTTGGCCGCGCCGGCGTAGTGCCCGTCGCGCAGCGCGGGAGGAACCGACCCGGCCCGGCCGTCCCTCACGTCGGCCAGCGCGCCCTCGATCGCGGTGATGACCGCGTTCGACTTGGGGGCCAGGGCTAGGTGAATGGTGGCTTGGGCCAGGTTGATGCGGGCTTCCGGCAGGCCGATCAGCTGTACTGCTTGGGCGGCGGCCGACGCGGCCAGCAGGGCCGTGGGATCGGCCAGGCCGATGTCCTCGGAGGCGTGGACGACCAGCCGGCGGGCGATGAAGCGGGGGTCCTCGCCGGCGGTGATCATGCGGGCCAGATAGTGCAGGGCGGCATCGACGTCCGAGCCGCGGATCGACTTGATGAACGCGCTGACGACGTCGTAGTGCTGATCTCCGTCGCGGTCGTAACGCAGGGCTGCGGTGTCGACGGCCTGCTCCACGCTCGCCAGGTCTACGGTCACCGGGCCGGCGGCGCTGGTGCGGCCGGGGGCCGCGTCGGCTCCGGCCGCCGCGGTGGCGCTACCGGCCGCGGCCTCTAGTGCGGTCAACGCCCGGCGCGCGTCGCCCTGGGCCAGCCGAACGAGGTGTTCGCGGGCGTCGGCCGTGACTGACACCGCGCCGGCGAGGCCGCGCGGATCGGCGATGGCCCGATCGACGAGGCGCCCCACATCGTCGTCGGTCAGCGGTTCGAGAGTGAGCAGCAGGCTGCGGGAGAGCAGCGGGGAGACGATCGAGAAGAACGGGTTCTCGGTCGTCGCGGCGACCAGGGTGATCGTGCGCGCCTCGACCGCACCGAGCAAGGAGTCCTGCTGGGTCTTGGAGAAGCGGTGAATCTCGTCGAGGAAGAGCACCGTCTGCCGCCCGGAGTTGCCCAGCTCCCGCCGGGCCTGCTCGATGACCGCACGCACCTCCTTCACCCCGGCGTTGAGCGCGGACATCGCGACCAGGCGCCGATTGCCCGCCGCCGACACGATGGATGCGATCGACGTCTTGCCGGTACCGGGTGGGCCGAACAGGATCAGCGACATCGGCGCGTCTCCCTCCACCAGGCGGCGCAGCGGTGAGCCGGTGCCGAGCAGGTGGTCCTGGCCGACCACTTCGTCGAGGGTCTGGGGCCGCATCCGGGCCGCCAACGGAGCGTTGGCGTCGACCACAGGCGCCGGCTCGGGCGAAGCTGGCGGGGCCGGCGGGTCGAACAACGACAGGTCGCTCATGCCGCTCATTGTCGTCCCCGGCGCCGGCTGCACCATCGACGCGCAGTTGCGCTCACGAGCGGTTCCGCCGAGGTTGGCCCCGCAGCAGGCTGCGCTTCGGCGAGCCGGCCGCCGGCGACCTGGCTCTTCAGGCCCGCGCTCATGACGGTCCGGCCAGGGCCCGCACGGTGTCCATGGTGTCGGCTTCCTCGGCCCGCTTGTCGGTGCGGTAGCGGACCACCCGCGCGAACCGCAGGGCCAGTCCGCCGGGGTAGCGGGTCGAGCGTTGCAGGCCGTCGAAGGCGACCTCGACCACTTGTTCCGGGCGCAACGCCACCACGAAGGACTCCTCCCCGGCCGGGCCGACGGCCAGCGCCCGGAACCGCTCGGTCTGCCAGGCCAGCATGTCGTCGGTCATGCCCTTGAACGTCTTGCCCAGCATCACGAAGCCACCACCGTCCGGATCGCGGGCTCCGAGGTGGATGTTGGACAGGAACCCGCGGCGCCGCCCGCTGCCCCACTCCACCGCGAGCACCACCAGGTCCAGGGTGTGCCGGGGCTTGACCTTGATCCACCCGGTGCCGCGCCGGCCGGCCTGGTACAGGCTGTCCAGCGCCTTCACCACAACGCCCTCGTGTCCGGCGCCAAGAGCGGCCTCGGAGAAGTCGGCCGCGGCGCCCGGATCCGCCGTCACCAGCCGGCCCACCCGGTTGGCCGCCGGCACGACCGCGTCCAGGCGGGCCAGCCGCTGTTCGAGCGGGCGGTCGAGGAGCACTTCGTCGTCGACGATCAGCAGGTCGAAGAAGAACGCCGACACGCCCCCTCCAGCGGGTACGGAGTCGGCCAGCTGCGTCGCGGCGCGGGAGGCGGTTTCCTGGAACGGGCGCGGTCGCCCCGAGCGATCGAGGGCCATGACCTCCCCGTCGAGGATCAGCCGGCGCGGGCGCAGGCTGCGCACGAGCGCCACCACCTCGGGCAGCCGACCGGTGATGTCGTCCAGGCTGCGGGTGAACAGGCGCACCTCGTCACCGTCGCGATGGGCCTGCACGCGGATCCCGTCGAGCTTGGTGTCGACCACCACTGCCGCGCCGATCTTGGTCAGCGCGGACGTTACGTCCGGGGCGGTGGAGGCGAGCATCGGCCGGACC
>JALZBL010000130.1 GCA_030947395.1 Actinomycetota bacterium
GCGGCGCCCCGCACAACGAAGCCCGGGCCGGCTTCGTCCGGGAGGTCCTCAGCGGGCTGGTCCGCCAGCTGGCCGCGGCGCGGGGCACCGAGCTGGACGAGCAGACCCGGGCCGAGCGGTTGGAAGAGCTGCGGGAGACACCCGACGTGCGGCGCGAGGTGAACTGGTGTTGGGCCCCGATCGCCCCCGAGCGGCTGCTGCGCGACCTGTTCGCGGTGGAGGCGAGGCTGGCCGAATCGGCGCGGACCCTGACGCCCGACGAACGGGCCGTGCTGCGCCGCGAGCGCACCGCGCCCTGGACGGTCTCCGACGTGGCGCTGCTCGACGAGGCGGCCCAGCTGCTCGGTCCCTATCCGGGGGGCACGCCGGTCGGAGCGGGTGACGGCCGCAGCGGCCCAACCGAGAGCGAGGTCGACTACGCCCGGGCCGTCCAGGATTCGCTCGGTACGTCGATCGTCAGTGCCGAGCAGCTGGCCGACCGGTACGCCGCGGACCCGGATCTAGCCTCGGTGGCCGAGCGGGCCGCGGTCGATCGCAGCTGGGCGTTCGGCCACGTGGTGGTCGACGAGGCCCAGGAACTGTCCGCGATGACGTGGCGGCTGCTCATGCGCCGTTGCCCGTCGCGCTCCATGACCGTCGTCGGTGACCTGGCCCAGACCGGTTCACCCGCGGGAGCGACGAGCTGGGCCGACGCGCTCGGCCCGCACGTGGCCGATCGGTGGCGGCAGGCCGAGCTGAGCGTGAACTACCGCACGCCGGCTCAGGTCATGGACCTGGCCGCGGCCGCCCTGCGCGCGGCGGGCAGTCCGGTCGAGCCGCCTACCTCGGCCCGGCGCGGCCGGTGGGATCCGGCGTTCCACGAGGTGGCGGCCGAGGAAGGGCAATGGAATGCGCAGGTGGGGGCCGTCGTGATCGACGCGGTCCGCGCCGCCGGTGCCGGCACCACCGCCGTCATCGTGTCGGCCGCGGCGCGGGCGCGGGCGGCCGCAGCTGCAGCGGTCGCACCCGACCCGGTACCCGTGCTCACCGTCGCCGAGGCCAAGGGCCTCGAGTTCGACGCGGTCGTGCTGATCGATCCGGCCGGGATCGCCGCCGAGTCCCCGCGCGGACCGAACGACCTGTACGTGGCGATGACCCGACCGACCCAGCGCCTGGACATCGTCCACTGCGGCGAGTTGCCGCCCGGCCTGCAGCCTCGGCCCGAGCCGACCCGTCCGTCCATCGGTGCCGCCTGAGCGGGGCGGGCACCGGAGCATTGTCATCGTCGGACCTAGGTGATCGGATGCAGGGATGACCGACACCGGCACCGTCGTCCTGGCCATCGGCACCAAGAAGGGGCTATGGCTGGCCACCAGTTCCGGGCGCCGGACGTGGTCGCTGTCGGCGCCGCACTGGCTCATGCACGAGGTGCCAAGCATCGCGATCGACTCGCGCCGTGATCGAGCGCGCATCCTCGTCGGTGTGCGCTCGGAGCACTGGGGTCCCACCGTGGCCCACTCCGACGATCTCGGGAAGACGTGGGTCGAGCCGGACCGCGGCGCAATCCGATTCCCGCCCGACACGGGGGCCGCGGTCGAGCGGATCTGGCAGATTCAACCCGACGCGCCCGACCGCCCCGGACGCCTGTGGGCCGGCTGCGAACCCATCTCGGTGTGGCGCTCGGACGATGGCGGGGAGCACTTCGAACTCAACCGCGGCCTGTGGGACCATCCCCACCGCCAGCAGTGGGGAGCCGGCTACGGGGGTGCGGCCGCCCACTCCATCGCCCCCAGCGCCGCCGACGAGAACGTGGTCCACGTCGCGATGAGCACCGGTGGCGTCTACCGCAGTAACGACGGTGGCCGCTCGTGGCAGCCGCGCAACACCGGCATCGCGGCCTACTTCCTTCCCGATCCCGCCCCCGAGTTCGGGCAATGCGTGCACAAAATCGTCCGGGATGCGGAGGTCGCGGACCGCCTCTACGCCCAGAACCACCACGGCGTCTATCGCAGCGACGACAACGGCGACACCTGGAAGTCGATCGCCGACGGGCTGCCCTCGGACTTCGGCTTCGTCATGCTCGCGCATCCCCGTCGCGGGGGGACCGCGTGGGTGATCCCGCTCAAGGCCGACGGCGAGCGCATCCCGCCGCAGGGGCACCTGGCCGTGCACCGCACCGACGACGCCGGTCAGACGTGGACCCGCCTCGACCGCGGGCTGCCCCGGCACGAGTTCAACGCGGTGTTGCGCGACGCGGCCGCGGTCGACACCGCTGACCCGGTCGGGGTGTACTTCGGCACCCGTGGCGGCGAGGTCTACGCCAGCGCCGACGAAGGTGCCACGTTCAGCCAGGTCGCCGCCCACCTGCCCGACGTCCTGTGCGTCCGGGCGGCGGTCGTGTGATGGATGTGGCTGCGCCCGGTCCGGTCGAGGAGGCCGCCGCGACGGTCGTCCTGCCGCGCCTGCTGATCGACGCCGCGGACGGCCAACGCCGGCTGTCGATCCCGCTGCCAGCGCAGGCCACCGTGGCCGACGTGCTCGACGCGATCGCCGTGCGTCATCCGCGGCTCGAGCGCCGGGTCCGCGACGAGGCGGGTGGGTTGCGGCGCTTCGTCAATCTCTATCTCGACGGTGAGGAGGTCCGCCGCCTGCAGGGGCTGGCTACCCCCATCGCGCCCGGGCAGGAAGTGCGCATCCTGCAGTCGGTGGCTGGTGGCTGACCGGGCGGCGGCTATGGCACCGTGAGGGCCCGCGACGCGACCGGCAACCCGCGGAGCCGCCGATGAACGGGAGATGCCGATGAACGGGAGATGCCGATGAGCATGGGAGTGCCGCCAGCGGGCCTGTCCGACGACGACCTGCGGCGTGAACTGGCCCACCTGAAGGCGAAGCAGGGCGACATCGTCGGCGGTGGCACGCCCGACCAGCAGGCCAACCACGCCCGGCGGACAGCTGAACTGGAGGAGGAGTTCCTGCGGCGCACGCCGGCGGATCCCGAACCGGGCGAGCGGTCCGACCGATCGGCCGAGGATCCGTTGCCGCCGTCGGAAACCCTCCCCGGTGCCGGCGAGGGTCCACCGCCGCAACCGGACTGACTCCGCTCCGGTCGGTCGCAATCGCCCGGGCCGGGCGCGCGTGCTTCCGGCGCAGTAGTGGAGCTCTCCTAGGATGGTCGAGTGGTTGAAGACGTGCCCATTGGCGGGGTGAGCGGCACCGCGCCCGCGGTGAGTGGCGAGCCCGCGGTGAGTGGCGAGCCCGCGGTGAGTGGCGAGCCCGCGGTGAGTGGCGAGCCCACCCGCAAGGTCAGCCTGGTGGTCGCCGTCTACAACACCGGGGATCGCATCAACGGTCTGGTGTCCTCACTGGTGGCCCAAACCATGCCCGCGTCGGACTTCGAAGTCATCTTCGTCGACGACGGCTCCACCGACGGCTCGGGTGACCGGTTGCGCGACCTCGCGGCCCGCACGGTCGACCCGCGCTTGGTCGTGCGCTCCATCCCGAACTCCGGGTGGCCCGGGCGCCCCCGCAACGTCGGCCTCGACCTGGCGGCCGGGGAGTTCGTGCTGTTCATGGACCACGACGACGAGCTCTATCCCGAGGCGCTGGAGCGGATGTATCGCTACGGCGTCGACAACGGTGCGGATGTGATCATCGGCAAGGAGGTCCGCGCCGGGGCCAAGACCCTCGGCTTGGGGCTGTTCCGCCGCAACATCGCCGACGCCGACCTCCTGCGCGACGGCGTCCTGTCCCTGCTGACGCCGCACAAGATGTTCCGCACCGCCTTCCTGCAGGCCCACGGGATCCGGTTCCCCGAAGGCCGGCGGCGCCTCGAGGACCACAACCACCTGGCTCAGGTGTACACCGCGAACCCGCACATCAGCGTGCTCGCCGAGTACCCGACGTACCGCTGGATCATTCACAACGACGGGACCAACAACTCCTCGGTCTCCCCGGAGCCGGAGGGCTACTACGGCAACGTTCGGGAGGTCCTCGACATCATCGAGGCGAACGTCGCCGAAGGATCGCGCCGGGACAGCCTGTTCGGCCACTGGTATCGCGGCAAGACGCTCGACCTGCTCGGGCCGGGCGTGTTCGGGCGCTCCGAGCGCGCGTACCAGAACGAGTTCTTCCGGGTGGCGCGGCAATTGGTCCTGGATCGGTTTCCCGAGCGGCTCGACGCCAAGCTCAATCCGGTTCACCGCATCCGCGCCCGTTACCTGCGCGCCGGCGACACCGAAGGGCTCCTGCGTTTCGTCGAGTCGGAGCGGCACGTCACCGCACCGGTCCTGCAGGTGCGTCACGAATGGAAGGACGGCGTCCTCGTCGTCGAAGCCACGTCCCGGCTGGAGACCTCGGGCGAGCCGGTCCGGTACCGCCGCGTCGGCGATCGGCTGCTGAGAGCGCCGGCCATCGACCTCGGCCCGCTCATCACCTCCGACGACCTTGACGTCACCTCCTCGTTGCCCGGCATGCGGACCGAGATGACCATCCGGCAGCGCACCGCCGGCGACGAGTGGTTCCTACCCTCGACGGGCGGTGTGACCCTGGTCGACGAGGCCGACGGCACGGTGTCGCTGCATGGCAAGGTCACCGCGCGGATCGATCCGTCGACCGCGGTGTTCGGCCGGCGCCTCGCGGACGGCATCTGGGACCTGACGATGCGCACGCTGGCCGTGGGCTATGACGCCCGGCCCCGGGTCATCGCCGCCGCGGACGTCCTTCCTGGCCTCGTCGACGGAATGCTGGTCGTTCCCTATCCGACCAAGAACGCCAAGTACAGCATCGACGTCGGCCAGCGGGTGCGCACCGTCATCGGGTCAGCCCGGCCGCGGGCCGGCGACGTGACGGTGTCGCTCGCCTCGGCCCCCGGCCCTGCGCCGGCCCAGCTGGACGTTGCCCTGCCTCGGGTCGCCAGTCGCGGTGACCAGCCGGTCACCGGCCTGGTCTGGCTGGCCGAGCACAGCGCGCCCGCCACCTTGGTGCCGGGCGACCCCCCTCGTCTGCGCGCCGAGGTCGACGTCTTGCCGGGGGGGCAGGTGCTGGAGCACGAGTTCGCCGGCCGGCGGGGCAACACCGGCCTCGAGTTGGTCAAGGACGCCCGGGGCGAGATCAGGGTCTCGGCCGCGACGCGACGCGCGGCCGTGCCGGCGGCCGAACGCGAGCTCGAACCCGAACCCAGGGACATGTCCGACCCGGGGGATCTGACCTATCGGTTGTATTCCGCCCTGAAGTCCGTACCTGGTCTGCGGACCGCGGTGCGGGCCGCGCGGCGCATCCGCGCCCGGCGTAGCGCCCGGCGTCCCGGCGCGCGCCGCTGAGCGAGCGACGTCAGCTGCCGATGTGGCCCCACGCGCCGAAAGTGGACCCGCGCTGGGATTGACCGCAGCCCCACAGGAGGCCGTCACTGCCGAGCACGTACAGCACGATGGCCCCGTTGGCCGCGAACTGTAGGAACGGCCGCCCGGCGGGTCGCGGGGTGCCCTGGCCGATGACGCCGAAGGGGGAAAAGGCGCTGGCCGGTGTCGGCGCCTCGGCACCCTGCACGACGCTGCCGTTCACCGCGTACAGGACGATGGGGGCGGCGCCGCCGAGGGCCTGAGCCGCGGGCGCCCGGCTGAACGCGGAGGCGGCGCTGACCGTCCGCCACGCGCCGAAGCTGGTGCTGGGTGCCGGCTGACCGACCACCGTGACGCTGGACTGTCCCGCGGACGCCGCGGCGGCGACCGAATACACGGCCAGCGTCCCGTCCGCGGCCTGCATCGCGCTGGGGTCGCCGGTGACCGAAGGCGACCCTGAGCCGAGGTCCGCGAAGGCCGAGAAGCGCGCGCCGGCCACTGCCTGACCGGCGC
>JALZBL010000131.1 GCA_030947395.1 Actinomycetota bacterium
CGTCGGCCCGCCGATCGTCACCACCGGGGTAGGCCGACAGCTCCGCGTGCAGGGACCGCAGCACCGCGTCGTCGGTGGCGTCGATCTGGTGCCACAACCGGGACAACAGGTGCGCGCGCCACTGGCCGAGGTTGATGATGCGCGGGGCCATGCCGCCCGGGTGCAGGCTCAGCCGCAGCACGTTCACCGGCGGCTCCAGCAGCTGCGCCGCGGCCCCGGCGGTGAGCCGGCCGACCGCCGCGTTGCTGGACACCAGGTCCCAATGCCGGTCCACCACCAATGCCGGCATCGGCTCGTGCGCGGCGAGCACCGCCTCGATCGCCGCGTTGACTGCCGCCAGCGGCGGCGAGTGCAACTCGTACTGCGGAAACGCCGGAGCGTATCCACCGGCCAGCAGCAAGGTGTTTCGCTCGCGCAACGGAACCTCGAGCTGCTCGGCCAGGTGCAGGATCATCGCGCTGGTCGGCCGCGATCGGCCGGTCTCGACGAAGCTGAGGTGCCGAGCCGAGACGTCGGCGCGAATCGAGAGATCCAGCTGGGTCAGCCGACGCCGCTCGCGCCAGTGCCGCAGCATCGGTCCCACCGGCCGCGACGGTGCCTCGGTCTGGGTCACATCGCCCACGGTAGGGGCGCACCCGGTCCCCGGCGATGACCTCCGAGGTAATCGACGGGCGGCGGGGACGTGGCCACGATCGAGGCCGAGCCGCGACACCCGATCGCGGACGACGGTTGACTACAGGAGATGACGATGACCGATTTCGCCGCCCTGGCCAGTGACTACCTGGCTGCCTGGAACGAAACCGACGCCGGTTCCCGCCGCCAGGTGATCGAGCGGGTGTTCACCCCCGAGGCGCGCTACGTGGACCCGCTGGCGGTGGCCGAGGGTCACGACGCGCTCGACGCCACGATCGCCGCCGTGCAGGGTCAGTTCCCGGGCTGGCGGTTCACCCTGGCCGGACCGGTGGACGCCCACCACGACCAGGCGCGCTTCACCTGGACGCTCGGGCCGGACGGTGCGCCGGCGGCGGTGGTCGGCTTCGACGTGGTCCAGTGCGATCCGTCCGGCCGGCTCTCGCTCGTGCTCGGGTTCCTGGACCGGGTTCCCGCCGCCGCGGCCTGACCGCGCGCGGGTGACGGTCGCGGTCATGACCAGCAATGCTCGGCCCGCCCGGTGAACGCCGAGGGAACCACGGTCGAACCCGCCGTGGACAGTCCGCATCGTCGGACCCGCTTCCTATGCTGTCCCGGTCGCTCCGTCGCCCGGGCGGTCGACGAGGGGGAGATGGGTTATGCCCGACTTGGCCACGGACGTCGCCGAAGGCGAGACGCCGGCCGCCCTGGAACAGCACCGGGTGGCCCTGACCGGGTACTGCTACCGGATGCTCGGCTCGGTGCACGAGGCCGAGGACGCCGTGCAGGACACCATGGTCCGGGCGTGGCGCGGGCTCGATCGCTTCGACGGGCGGTCGGCCCTGCGGACCTGGTTGTACCGCATCGCCACCAACGTCTGCATCGACTCCCTCAACGGTCGCAACCGCCGGGCGTTCCCGGTGGACCTGGCGCCGTCCGCGCCGACGGCCGAAGCCCTGGGCCACCCGCTACCCCAGGCGGCGTGGATCGGTCCGATCCTCGACCGCCAGGTCATCCCGTCGCACGCCGACCCGGCGGAGCTCACGATGCAACGCGAGTCGATCCGGTTGGCCTTCATCGCCGCGCTGCAGCACCTGCCGCCACGCCAACGGGCGGTGCTGATTCTGCGGGAGGTGCTGCGGTGGAGTGCGGCGGAGGTGGCCACCCTGCTGGAGTCCAGCGAGGCCTCGGTGAACAGCGCCGTTCAACGCGCGCGGGCCACCCTGGCCGCCCGCGAGCTCGGCGGCGCCAGCAGCGAGGGCTCCCTGGACGAGGAACACCGCCAGCTGCTCGCGCGGTACGTGAAGGCGTTCGAGAGCTACGACATGGACGCTCTGGTGAGCCTGCTGCGCGAGGACGCCGCGCAGACCATGCCGCCGTTTCGGTTGTGGCTCCAGGGCCCGGACGACATCACCGGATGGCTGCTCGGACCGGGCAGGGACTGTCGCGGTTCCCGGCTGGTATCACTCGATACGGCCAACGGCTGCCCCGCGTTCGCGCACTATCACCCGAGCCGGTCCGGGGGGCACGAGCCGTTCGCGATCCAGCTGCTCGAGGTGAAGGAGGGGCGCATCGCCCGCTTGACCCATTTCCTCGATCCGCAGCTGTTCGCGGCCTTCGGGCTGCCCGCGCGCCTCGACCCTTAGCGCGCCAGCTGGTTTCGTAGGGGCCGGAGTAGAACGCCCGGCAGTATCCGCCGTGGTGATTCAGCGGCGGTGCGCGGCACGAACCGA
The DNA here is from genome assembly GCA_030947395.1 of Actinomycetota bacterium. GTDB lineage: Bacteria > Actinomycetota > Actinomycetes > Mycobacteriales > Jatrophihabitantaceae > JALZBL01. The sequence goes on from JALZBL010000131.1 coordinate 2,364, forward strand.
TTGCTGGGCCGACGTCCGTCGAGCCGCGGCCGTGCGCAGATCCGCCGCCGCCGCGTCGGCCCGTCGCCGGGCCGCGGCCAGGTCCTCCTCCGCCCGCCGGACGTCCTGCTTGGCCTCGACCTGAGCCCGGCGGGCCGCCTCCATCGCCTCCTCGACGTCGGTCAGTACCTGTTCGGCCTGCGCGATGCGCTGTTCGCGTTGGCGCTCGCGTTCCCGGTCCCGTCGCGCGGCTGCGGCCTGAGCCGTCGCGGCCTCGGCATGAGCCGTGGCGGCCTCGGCCCGGGCCCGCGCGACGGCTTGAGCTTGCTCATCGGCACCGCCGCCGGCGGTCGACCTGATCCCCGCCGACGGTGCCGCGCTCCGCGGCCGGGGCGACGGGACGATCTGCAGATCAGGACCCGCCGTGCCGAAGCCAGCCCAGCGCGCCGCTCGTAGCAGCGTCCCGTGCGACAGCTGCTCGGCCACGCTCGGGTCGGCCAGTGATGCCTCCAGCGTCGCGCTCACCTCCTCACGGACCGCGACCGTGGGTGCCGGGGTTCCCGTCGCGGTGACGGCGCGGCGCGTCAGCGCTTCGATCAGACGTCGGCGTTGTCCGGACAGCTCGCGCAACTGGTCTCCGTCGAGGTCGCGTTGGGCCTGGACGAGCTCGGTGCTCAGCTCGGTCAATTGCGCGGCCACGGCGGGATCCTCGCGGACCAGGCGGTTCACCAGCCATGCACTTCGCGTCGGCCGCCGCAGCGCTGCGATCTGCTTGGCCGCCAACCGATCTCCGGCCGCCTTGGCTTCGGCCACCCGTCGGGTGCGGACCGCGGTGAACACGTCAGGGTCGAGGGCGTACAGCTCGTCGATCGCCGCCGCGAGGGAGTCCGATGGCACGCCGGCCATCCTGCCCCGTTGCTGCCCGATCCCGGCCCGGTGATTGCGCGTCACGTCGCCCACGAACCCGACGTTCATCGCCGGGAGCAAGATCGTGGAGGCGATGAATCCGGCTCGGTGGTGCGGTCTAATCCGTACCGCCCGATCCGACGAAGGAGCACTCATGTTCACCCACCAACCACCATTCAGCGGGTTCGCCGTCGACGACGTTGTCGAAGCCGCCCGGTTCTACCGCACGGTGCTCGAGCTGGAGGTGACCGAGGAGAACGGCCTGCTTTCCCTGCACCTGGGCAACGGCGCGGTAGTGCTCGTGTACCCGAAAGCCGGCCACACTCCGGCCTCGTTCACCGTCCTCAACTTCCCGGTCGCCGATATCGACGCCGCAGTCGACGAGCTGGCTTCGCGGGGCGTGCGCTTCGAGCGTTACGAGGAGATACCGACGGACGACAGCGGCGTCTTCCGTCGTGGCGGTCCGCCGATCGCCTGGTTCACCGATCCGGCCGGCAACATCCTGTCGGTCCTGCAGCCCGACTGAATCGAGAGGGCGCCACTTCGAGGTGGTGCGCCCGATCACCGGGGGGCGGTTCTCCGTCCTGCCGTGACCCCGACCACGCGCGGCTGCGCGTGTGCGCAGTTGCGACCCCACGGGGTAAGCGAGGCCATCCATGAGCACGTTCGTTCTGATTCCCGGCGCCGGGGACGGCGACGGCCGGTACTGGCAGCGGGTCGTCTGCCCAGTGGGCAGTGAGCGCGGCTCAACCGGTGGCGACCATGGCATCGAGCAGCTCGGTCAACGGCGTCCAGGCCACCCCGATGCGGGCATCGTCGATGCCGTACGGCAGCCAGAGCCGGGCGTCGTGCACGACAGCGCCGCAGGAGTACACGACATCGGGCACGTAGCCGTCACGCTCGTCCTCCGGCGCTTCCAGAAGCGGCCGCGCTAGCCGGGCCACGACCCGCGCCGGCTGGTCGAGGTCGAGCAGCAGCGCCCCGATCTTGTAGGCCCGCATCGGTCCCACTCCGTGGGTGAGCACCAACCAGCCGCGGTCGGTCTCGATCGGCGGTCCGCAGTTGCCGACCTGCACTAGCTCCCAGGACGCGGTGGGCGGGTAGACCGGTTCGGGTTGCTTCCAGAGGCGTCCGTCCGAGGAGTAGGTGAGGCCGAGGACTTCGCCGTCGGTGCGGCACAGTGCCAGCTGGCGTCCGCCGACGTGCCGCGGGAACAGCGCCATGCCCTTGTCGCGCGTGGCCGGTCCGGCCAGGCGGTGGGCGCGGAACCGGCGCAGGTCGGGACTGGTCAACTGGCGCGACGCGATCCGGTGCCCGTCATAAGCGGTGTAGGTGGCGCGGTAGTCCACCGTGCCGTCGTCTTCGACGAAGCGCGTGATCCGGGCATCCTCCATGCCGTTGCTCTCTTCGGCGCTCGACGGCAGCAGGATCCGGCGATCCAGGGGCACGCTCGGGTCGAAGGCGACCTCGTAGTCGGAGGACACGAGCGACTGCAGCCGCAGCACCGTCTCGGCCGACCCGGCGCGGTGGAGCAACTGGGTGGGCGTGGCTTGCATGACGCGCTCGAGGTCGGCCCCGGTAAACCGGGCCGGCAGGGCGTGCAGCACCGCCGTGGTCAGCTCGTCGATGCGGCCTTGGTCGGCGAGCACCGCGGCCAGGTCGACCTTGCGCCAGTCGCCCGGGGACACCGCACCCGGGGTGACCGGAAGCGTGCGCGGCTCGAACGACCAGCGCTCCCCCGGTCCGACGAGCGCCGAGACAAAGGCGATCGAGGACACGTGACCCTCGCCGATGGCCCGCAGGCTCAGCGCGAGGCGCACCTGCCCGGCCACGACGCCGCCTTGATCGGGATGCAGGACCGCGCTGGGATTGCACAGGGCCGCGGCCTCGGTGGCGAACTCGGCGGTGAAGGTCGCGCCGAGGACCACCGCGCGGGCCGGGCTCGGCGGGGGGTAGTCACTGAGCTGGGCGGCGACGATCAGGCCGTGACGGGCGATCAGCGCCGGGTAGTCCGGGTGCCGTTCGGAGAAGTCGGCCAGGAGCCGGTCGCCGAGCCGAACGACCTCGTCCTCGTCGAGGGCCATGATCCGAGCCACCACACCGGCCGTGCGCGGACGGGCCGGGTGCGGAGGTTCACCCGGCACGAAGGGCCGGCCGATCACCCGGGCCGGATCCGGGCGTAGCTCGGCTGACGTACGCCGGGCCAGGGGCCGCGGTTCGGCCGAGGCGGTGTGGGCCAGCGGAGGAGGCGGCGAGGGTCGGGTAGTCACCGCAGCGCGGGCAGGCGTGCGGCGTGCTGGGCCGTCGACAGTCCGGCGAGGGTCGACTCCGCACCCTGGTTGGCGTTGCGCCCGTCCCGATGCAGACCGTCGAAGCCGGCCCCCGTGCGTTCGTCGAACATCGGCATGGCGCTGTCGTTGTCGCCGAGGAACCAACGCCAGGACAACTCGATCCCGCGCAGCCACTGCGGGTCTGCGGTGACGCGATGGGCGGCGGCACACGCGTCGGCCAGGGCC
>JALZBL010000132.1 GCA_030947395.1 Actinomycetota bacterium
GCCTGCCACACCGCCCGCTGGAAGACCGTCCCCCGAGCGCGCACGGCAACGTCGAAGTCGCGGCGGGTCCCGGCGAAGTACTCCTCGAGCTGGGTGCGGAGCGCGGCGAAGGCGCGGTCGTCGCGGCGCCAGTCGCCGTGGGCCACGCGGTTGTGGCCGTAGGTGAAAAGACCGGTGACCACCAGCGGCGCGGCCATCGCCGCGGGGGCATCGGCCTTGATCCCCGCGTCCGCGGCCGTCGTCGCCTCGGGTGCTACTTGCGCGGCGGCGATCTCGCCGGTGGCCAGGAGTTCCCCGATCGGGGAGTCGATCATGGTGTAGAGCATCAGTTCTCCTCCGAGAGGTCGGTCGGTGAGGGGTTGGGCGGAAGGGGACGCGTAGCCAGGGCAACCGCCCAGAGGTGGTGGGTGGCGTAGCTGCGCCAGGGAGCCCAGTCGGGACGGCCACCGGCCAGTTCGATCCCGTGCCTCACGGCGACGCGGCGGGCCGCCAGGTCGCCGGCCAGTAAGACGTCCGGATCGCCCAGGGCACGCATCCTGACGTAGTCGGCCGTCCATGGGCCGATGCCGGGCACCGTGAGGAGGGCGGCGCGGGCGGCGGCCCAGTCGACACCCGGGTCGAGCACCACCTCGCCGGCGACCAGCGCGGCACTGAGCGCGACCACCGACCGGCCACGGGCGCGGGGCATGGGCAGCGTGGTGGGGTCGACCGCGGCCAGCCTGGACGCGGACGGGAATAGCCAGCCCGGACCGTCGTCGTCGAACGCCCGCTCGCCGTGCTCGGCCACGATGCGGGCCGACACCGCCGACGCGCCAGCCAGCGAGACCTGCTGACCGACGACGGTCCGCACCGCCATCTCGGGGGCGTCGACCGCCCCCGGCGAGCGCAGGCCCGGGCGCAGCCGCACGAGCGGTCCGAGCTGCGGGTCCGCTTCGAGCGCGCTGGCCACGCTCTGCGGATCGGCGTCGAGATCCAGCAGTCGACGGACGCGGGAGACGGCGGCGGTGAGGTCACGCTGATCCCTCAGCTCGAGCCCGGCGCGCACCCAACCGGGTCCGCCAGCGCTCAGCGTTACCCGTCCGGGTGCCTGCGGCAGGCGCAGGGTACGGCGGTAGGACGCGCCGCCAGGCCCGTCGCGGAAGTCCTCGACGCCACGCACCGCGTGCCACCCGAGCCAGCGCAGGGTGGCGTCGACGTCCATCGGAGCGCGGTAGGGCAAGCGCAGTTCGATCGTGCCGGCACCGGGACGGGAGCGTCGGTCGGCGCGGCCCCGCAACCCGCTCGGCGTGTCCGCGAAGACTTCGCGAACGGTGTCGTTGAACTGCCGCACGCTGGCGAATCCGGCGGCGAAGGCGATGTCGGTGGCGCTCAGGTCGGTGGTTTCGAGCAGTACCCGCGCGGTTTGAGCCCGGTTGGAGCGGGCCAGCGCCAGGGGTCCGGCGCCCACCTCGGTCGTGAGGGTCCGGTTGAGCTGCCGCTCGGAGTACCCGAGCCGGCGCGCCAGCCCCGGCACGCCGTCGCGGTCCACCACGCCGTCGGCGATGAGCCGCAACGCCCGCCCGGCCAGGTCGGCCCGGACGTCCCAGTCGGGCGACCCGGGAGAGGCGTCCGGTCGGCACCGCTTGCAGGCCCGGAAGCCGCCCCGTTGGGCCCCGGCGGCACTGGCGAAGAAGCGCACGTTCTCCCGGCGCGGCGTCAGAGCCGGGCAGGAGGGGCGGCAGTAGATACCGGTCGAGGTCACCGCGGTAAAGAACCACCCGTCGAAGCGGGCGTCCCGCCCCCGCACCGCGCGGTAGCAGACGTCGTCGTCGGGGAGCATCACGTTCCTCAGTCTGCCCAGTCGGCGGGCCGGCTACTAGCGGCTTTCGGACAGGCGAGCGGGGAGACCCCGCCGTAGCTGGGCACCCGGCGATGCGATGTGGGGGGCCGACCTCGCGGCCCGGGCGGGGAATCAGTCAGCCGGTGTTGCGCAGGCCGGCGGCCACGCCGTTGATGGTCAGCAGCAGCGCCCGCCGGACGTCGTCGGAGGTGTCACCGGCCCGCACCCGAGCCAACAGGTCGACCTGCAGGTAGGAAATCGGATCGAGGTAGGCGTCGCGCACGCCGAAGGTGCGCTTGAGCGAGGGTTGCTTGTCGAGCAGTTGGTCCTCACCGATCACCCGCAGCAGTTCGGCCACGGTCAGCGCGTGCTCGGTTCGGATGACGTCGAACAGTCGGCGCAGTTCGGGTGGCACCAGCGTGGCCACGTAGTGCGCGGCGATGTCGAGGTCGGTCTTGGCCAGCGTCATCTCCACGTTGGAGACGAAGGTCTGGAAGAAGTGCCAGTGGGCGAACATGTCGGCCAGCACGTCGCCGTCGCCGCTCTCGCGGGCCGCCCGCAGACCCGACCCGACGCCGAACCAGCCGGGCACGATCTGGCGCGACTGGGTCCAGCCGAACACCCAGGGGATTGCCCGCAGTCCCTCGAGGCCCCCGCCGGAGGCCGGCCGCCGGGATGGCCGGGAGCCGATGTTCAACGACCCGAGCTGCTCCACCGGGGTGGAGGCGATGAAGTAGGCCGCGAGATCTGGATCGTCGATCAGCGAGCGGTACTTGGCGAAGGCGGCCGCGCTGATCGCCGACATCGACTGGTCCCACCGGGCCAGTCGCGAGTCGTCCTGGCGCGACGTGCGGTGCAGCACGCTGGCCCGCAGCACCGCGGCGAACGTGAGCTCGAGGTTCTCGCGGGCCAGCTCGGGCAGCGTGTACTTGTCACTGATCACCTCGCCCTGCTCGGTGAACTTGATCTCGCCGTCCAGTACTCCGAACGGCTGAGCCAGGATGGACTCATAGGTCGGCCCGCCGCCGCGGCCGACCGTTCCGCCGCGGCCGTGGAAGAGGCGCAGGCGCACCCCGTGACGGGCGGCCACGTCGCGCAACGTCCGCTGCGCCTTGTGGATCTCCCACTGGGACGTGGTGATGCCGGCCTCCTTGTTGGAGTCGGAGTAACCGAGCATCACTTCCTGCACGTCGCCGCGCAGGCGCACGACGAGGCGGTAGGCAGGGTCGCCGAGCAGGTCGTCGAGCACCTCGCCGGCCCGGCGCAGCTCCTCGACCGTCTCGAGCAGCGGAACGAAGCCGATGCGGGCATAAGCCAGCTCCGACCCGTGGGTCGATCCCCGGAGGTCCACGAGGCCGGCCTCGCGGGCCAGGACCACCGCGGCCAGGATGTCGTCGGCGCCGCGCGTCATCGACACGATGTAGCTCTCGATGACGTCCTCGCCGTAGGTGTCGAGCGCCTCGGCCACGGCGGTGAACACGGCGAAGGTCTTGGCGCCAGCCTCGTCCAGCGGCGGCGGGCTCGGGGCGAGCGGGCGCCGGGAGTTGAGCTCCTTGCCCAGCAACTTCAGGCGGTAGTCGCGTGGCAGGTCACCGTAGAGCCAGCTCTCTTCGGCCAATCGGTCGACCAATTGGCCGACCGCCTGATGGTGGGCGTCGGCGTGCTCGCGGATGTCCATCGTGGCCAGATGTAAGCCGCTAGCGGCGAGGGTGCGGGTCACCCGGGCCAGCAGACCGTCGGCCACCAGCCCGGCGTTGTGCGAACGCAGCGAGCGCCCGATCAGCTGCAGCTCCGCCAGCAGCTGGCGGTGGCCGAGGTAGTCGCGTCCGGGCTCGTGGCGGGTGCCGGCATCGACGCGTCGGCGGGTGTTGGCCAGCTTCTGCTTCATGGCCGACAGCTTCAACCGGTACGGCTCCTCGGCGTTGAGGGTGCGCACCCGCGGGTCGAGCTCGGGCAGGGCGTCAAGGTCGGCCGCCAGCGACGTCGTCAGCTCCTCCGACGCCGAAATGACCAAGGTCGAGGCCGAAAGCGCCTCGATGAGCCGGTCCAGCAACCCGGTGGCGATCCGGGTGGCCTCGCCGAACTGCAGCCGCAACACGTCACGGGTGACCTGGGCCGTGACGTTCGGATTGCCGTCGCGGTCACCGCCGATCCAGGTGCCGAAGGTCAGCGGGGCGTGGGTAAGCGGCAGAACCGCGTGCTCGTGGCGCGCCTGCTCAGCCACGTCCTCGGTGAGCGCGGGCAGCGCCTGGCCCATGATCCCGCTCAGGTAGTAGAGCGCGTTGCGGGCCTCGTCGACGGGCGTCGGGCGCTGCACGCGCAGCTCGTCGGTCTGCCAGATCAGATCGACCAGTTCCGCCAGCTGTCGGTCCTGGCGGGTGCGGGCATCGCTGCCGGACTCGGTGGCGGCGGCGAGGATGTCGGCGACCTCGCGCAGCTTGCTCAGGATGGAACGCCGGCTCGCCTCGGTCGGGTGCGCGGTGAACACCGGACGGACGTCGAGGGTGGCCAGGGCGCGCTCGAGACCAGCGGGTCCCTCCGCGGCGGCCACGTCGGCCACCGCTCGGCTCAGCCAGCCGGAACCCGCCGGCGAGCTGCGCAGCGCCCGCACCCGGTGCACCTGCTCGGCGACGTTGGCCAGATAGAAGTAGGAGGAGAACGCCCGCACCAACGACGTCGCCGCCGGCAGCGACATCCCGGCGAGCAGCTCGCGGACTTCGGACCGGGCGGCCCGGCGGAGATCGTCGCCATCGGCTTCCTTGCTCTGCTTCGTCAGCGACCGCACCGCCTCCACCTGCTCGAGCAGCCCCGCCCCGTGCTGGCGGACCAGCGAGTCACCGAGCAGGGCTCCCACCCGACGCACGTCGGCGCGTAGGAGCACGTCGTCGGTGGTAGCCCCCGGCCGCGCGGTCTCGGAGATCGCTTCGGCCTCGGTGGTCTGGGTCACCGGTCCATCTTCGCGCATCGCGATCGACCGTTCCCAACCGTCATCGCGACGTCACGCCGGCGACATCGATCACCAGCTGCGGTGCCGGCGGATGACGGCAGTCCGAACGGCCGGGAAACATTTCGGGTTTACGTCGCGTCGATCATGGTCCTATACTTCCGACTGCATCACACGGCTCGCGGTCCACTCCTCTCGGAGCGACAGCGGACCATCGGGGAAACGGGGACGTCGGATCAGCCGTACGCGGTTGTCCGGCAAACGGGGGATCAATTGAACGGCGCCATTGGCGTCGACGGGGGAAGGTCTGTGGCCGCATCGACGGTCGTGGACGATCGCGTCGGCGAGTCCACTCTTCCAACGCGCGGTGCGCCGTCCTGGCCCGGCGTTCGACGGCATACGTCCGTCCGGCGCCGGCCAGCTCGCTCGGTCGAACTGCCAGCCTCGGCGCCCCGCAACGTCTGGGTGCGGCCGTATCTGGTCAGACTGGTCGCCAGCGACTTCGCCGCGGCGGCCGTCGCGGCCACGTTTGCCTTCCTGATCCGGATGCCGGAAGGTAACGGGTCGGCGCAGGCGTTCAGCCACCACTACGTGCCGTTCAGCCTCGCCCTGCCGTTTCTCTGGCTGGCGGCTCTTACCGCCGCCGACGCCTTCGACAAGCGCATCCTCAGCGTGGGCCCGGACGAGTTCCAGCGGGTCGGGCGCGCCCTGCTGGTGATGATGGCCCTCATCGGCTTCGGCTCCTACGCGCTGCAGGCCAATGTCGCCCGCGGCTACGTCGTGATCGCGATTCCCCTCGCGGCGGCGCTCACCCTCGGTGGCCGCTACCTGGTCCGCAAGCACCTGCACCGCGCCCGCATCCGAGGCGAGGTTCGCACGGCGGTCGTAGCGGTGGGCGACGCCGAGGCGGTGGCCGACCTGGCGACCCGGATGCACGCCGAGAGCTACATCGGCATGCGCGTCGTCGGGGCCTGCATCCCGCGGCGCGAGCTCACCGAC
>JALZBL010000133.1 GCA_030947395.1 Actinomycetota bacterium
GGCTCCTGCCGACCACTGCTGCGCACCGCGCTGCTTACCGATTCGCGCTTTGGTGCCGCGTCAAGGTGAATCGCCGGCCGCCCGGCCGGCGGAGGGAGGGATGGAGCCATGATCGCCTACACGATCCGCCGGCTGCTGGCGGCATTCGTGCTGCTCCTCATCATGACCGTGGTGACGTTCGCTATCTTCTTCGCGTCCCCGTCGGATCCCGCCCGGCTGGCCTGCGGGAAGAACTGCACTCCGACCCTGCTCGAACAGACCCGTAAGGCCTACGGCTACGACCAGCCCATCACCACCCAGTACGGCCGGTTCATGGTCGGACTGGTCAAGGGCCGCGACTATCCCGAGAACGCCGAACTGCGCAAGGCCGCGCCCGAGCTCATTACGCACTGCAGTGCTCCGTGTCTTGGTTATTCGCCCAACAAGACGGCGCTGGTGCTCGATCTGATCAAGGACCGGCTGCCGGTGTCGATCTACGTGGCGATCTTCGCCTTCGTGCTGTGGATCGTCTTCGGCATCAGCGGGGGCCTGGTCGCGGCCCTGTTCCGCGGCCGATGGCCGGACCGCTCACTGGTCGGCCTTTCCCTCGTCGGGTACTCGTTCCCGACCTTCTTCATCGGCTTGACCCTGTACAACTACGTCGCCTTGAAGTGGCAACTCGTGCCGATCCCGGAGTACATCAAGCCGACCGCTGACTTCGTCGGATTCCTGCGTGGGGCAATCCTGCCGGCCATCACGCTGGCCCTCATCTACATCGCGGCCTACATCCGCCTCACTCGGGCCTACGTCCTGGAGGCGATGGCCGAGGACTACCTGCGGACAGCGCGGGCCAAGGGGCTCGGTGAAGGCAAGGTGCTGTTCAAGCACACCCTGCGGGCCGCACTCACCCCGATCACCACCATCGCCGGCTTGGACCTGGGCGCGCTGCTGGCCGGCGCCGCGATCACCGAGACGGTCTTCGGGTTCAACGGGGTGGGCAAGCTCGCAGTGGACTCGGCCGTGAACCAGGATCTGCCGACCAACGTCGGGATCGTCCTCGTGGCGGCCACGTTCATCCTCGTTGCGAATATCGTGGTCGACGTGCTGTACGCCTTCATCGATCCGCGCGTGAAGTACTCCTAGGCGGGCTGACTGATGACCCAATCTCTCGACGTCACCGACCGCAGCCCCACGGCGCCGGCCGAGGCCTTCCTGTCGGTGGAGGACCTGAAGGTCCACTTCCCGACCGAGGACGGGCTGGTCAAGTCCGTCGACGGCCTGACCTTCAACCTGGCCAAGGGCCAGACCCTGGGCATCGTCGGTGAGTCCGGGTCCGGCAAGTCGGTCACCGCGCAGTCGATCATGGGCTTGCACCGCGGCTCGCGGGCTCAGGTCACCGGCCGCATCCTATTCGACGGTGAGGACCTGGTCAGCGTCTCGGACCGGCGACTGCGTCATCTGCGCGGCAACGCAATGGCGATGATCTTTCAGGACCCGCTATCCGCGCTGCACCCCTATTACACGATCGGCAACCAGATCGTCGAGGCGTACCAGGTGCACCACGACGTCCGTAAGTCCGCCGCCCGCGCCCGGGTGATCGAGATGCTCGACCGGGTCGGCATCCCCAACCCGAAGCAGCGCGTCGACCAGTACCCGCACGAGTTCTCCGGCGGCATGCGCCAGCGGGCGATGATTGCGATGGCCCTGGTCAACGACCCGAAACTGGTCATCGCCGACGAGCCCACCACCGCCCTTGACGTCACGGTACAGGCCCAGATCCTGCAGCTACTGAAAGACCTGCAGAAGGAGTTCGGATCGGCGATCATCATCATCACGCACGACCTCGGCGTGGTGGCCGACGTGGCCGACGAGATCATGGTGATGTACGGCGGCAAGGCGGTGGAGCGAGCGGGGGTGAACGAGTCGTTCTACTCGCCCGAGCACCCATACACCTGGGGCCTGTTGTCGTCCATGCCGCGCATGGACGAGGTACGCCAGGAGCGGCTATTCCCGATCCGCGGCAATCCGCCCTCGTTGATCAATCCGCCTAGCGGGTGTGCCTTTCACCCACGCTGCGAGTTCCCGCCCGAGGTCCCCGGGGACGCGTGCCGGACCGAGGTTCCGGAGTTCGATGCCGCTCAGGCCCATCCAGTACGGTGCCACATCGACCCGGCCCGGCGGCGCGAGATCTTCCGCTCGACCATCTCGGCCCGGCTGTGAAGGGGCTTTTCATGACGGTGATGACGCGATGACCGCTGCTTCTGCGCCCCGGTCGGGTTCGAACGTCGCCGGCCAGTCGCTCCGCCACGGGGCCGGCGAGGACGTCCTGCTGCGCGTCGAGAACCTGAAGAAGCACTTCCCGCTGACCACCAAGGGACTGATCCGCCGCCCGGCACCGCCGGTGCGGGCGGTCGACGGCGTCTCCTTCACCCTGGACAAGGGTGAGACCCTCGGCCTGGTCGGCGAATCCGGCTGCGGCAAGTCGACGGTCGGACGCACCGCGCTGCAGCTGTTGAAGCCCACCGACGGGAAAATCATCTTCGAGGGTCGCGACGTCACCGGGGCCAGCGGCAGGGACAACCTGCTGCTGCGGCGGGAAATGCAGATGGTGTTCCAGGACCCGTACGGCTCACTGAACCCGCGCCACTCGATCGGCACGATCGTCGGTGCGCCGTTCGACATCCAGCGGGTCAACCCGCCCGGTGGGGTCAGGAAGACGGTCCAGGAGCTGATGGAGCGAGTCGGGCTGAACCCCGAGCACTACAACCGCTACCCCCACGAGTTCTCCGGCGGCCAGCGCCAGCGCATCGGCATCGCCCGAGCGATCGCCCTGCGCCCCAAGGTCATCGTGTGCGACGAGCCGGTCTCCGCGCTCGACGTGTCCATCCAGGCCCAGGTGGTGAACCTGCTGGAGGACCTGCAGAACGAGTTCGGCCTGGCCTACATGTTCGTGGCCCACGACCTGTCAGTGGTGCGCCACATCAGCGACCGGGTCGCGGTGATGTACCTCGGCAAGATCATGGAGCTCGCGGACCGCGACACCCTCTACGCGCGCCCGATGCACCCGTACACCCACGCGCTGATGTCGGCCGTGCCGATCCCCGACCCGGCCAAGAAGTCCGGGCGGGAACGGATCCTGCTGCTCGGCGACCTGCCCAGCCCGATCAACCCGCCGTCGGGTTGCGTCTTCCATACCCGCTGCCCGAAGTACACGATGCTGGGCGAGGCGGACCAGCAACGGTGCACCGGCGAGGTGCCGATCCTGGAGGAGAAAGTTCCCGGTCAGTTCGTGGCCTGTCACTTCCCCGAGGCGCGGCCCGACATCGTGGCCGGCGACGACGGTGACCACCACGCGCTCAACCAGCAGACCACCGAAGCCGAGCGCGTCGGCGGCCGCAGCGAGGGGACGCGGCCGGTCATGTCCGGCGGCGACGGGCCCAATGATCTGTCGATCGTCAACACGCCGGCTGACCTCGATCCCCGGCGGCCCGGGCGCTGAGCGGGCGAGTCGGTCCGGGCACCACGTTCGCCCGGCCGTGAACGCGCCCGTGCGCCGGTTGCTCCTGGTGCACGCCCACCCCGATGACGAGACCATCGGCAACGGGGCCACGATGGCCCGTTACGTGGCCGAGGGCGCCGGGGTGACCGTGCTGACCGCCACGTTGGGAGAGTTCGGCGAGATCATCCCGGCCGAGCTGGCCGAACTCGAGTGGGACAAGGGTGATCAGCTCGGCGGCTACCGGATGGGCGAGCTGGCCGCGGCCCTGACCACCCTGGGCGTCAGCGACCACCGCTACCTCGGCGGCCCTGGGCGCTTCCACGACAGCGGCATGATCGGCACCTCCGGCAACGACGCGCCGCGGTCGTTCTGGCGAGCCGCTTCCGATCCGGCGGTGTTCCGCGCGGCGGTAGGAGCCGCCGTGGCCGTCGTGCGCCACGTGCGCCCGCAGGTGGTGGTGACCTACGACCCGAACGGCGGCTACGGACATCCCGACCACGTCATGGCCCACCGCGTCACGATGGCCGCGGTCGACGCTGCCGCGGATCCCGGTTTCGCCGTCGATCCTTACCTCGCCGGCGGATCGAAGTCCGCAGTCGCCAGCCCGGTGTGGTCGGTCAGCAAGGTGTACTGGAACGCACTATCGGGCGAGAGCCTGCGGCGTGGGCTGGACGCACTGGCGGCCGACGCTGCCGTCCCGTTCCAGCCATTCGACGCGGCCGAGCTCTCCGGCGCGGTCGACGACGAGCTGATCACCACCGTCGTCGACGCGCGCGACCAGCTCGTGGCCAAGACCGCGGCCCTGCGCGCTCACGCCACCCAGGTGAGGGTGGTCGGCCCGTTCTTCGCACTGAGCAACGGTCGGGGCATGCGCATCGAGGGGACCGAGCACTATCGGCTGGTGCGGGGCGTGCCCGGCGGCCCGCTCGACCCGCAGGGGCGCGAGACAGATCTGTTCGGCGGGCTCGATCTCGACGACCCGGCCCTGGACGCGCGCCCGGACCCGGGCGCCGGTCCGGCGGGATGAGGTTCGAGCGAGCCGGGTCGGTGGTCGGGGTGGCGCTGTACTGCCTGGTCGCGGCGAGCGCCGCGGTCTATGCGGTGCTGCTGGTGCCGTTACGGGTCGGCACGGTGCTGGCTCCGGTCAGTGTTGTCCTCGGGGTGGTGACCAACGTCGCGCTGCCCGTCCTTACCGGCCGGCTGGCCGACCACGCCGCCGCAGCCGCCGCGCCGGTGGGCGCCTGGTTTCTGACCGTGGTGCTGCTGGCCGGGTCACGTCCGGAGGGTGACGTCCTGCTGCCGGGATCGGGTTCGCTCGTCTACGTCTTCTACGCCCTCGTCGGGTTTGGCCTGCTGGCCGGCGTCCTGACGGTCGGGGGGATGGAGAACCGCCGGAGGCCGCGGCGGCTCAGGGCTGGTGGCTCGGGTCAGCCGTCGGTCCCGGCGGGGGCGCCGCGGCCTGAGCCGCCGCGCTGAACGGGTCGCGGTTGGCCTCGGCCAGCGCGTACTGCACCGCGGTGACCGCCGCGGGCGGCAGGTCGGTCTCGACCAACGAGGCGTTCGGGAAGCGCACCAGCTCGCGCTGGAGGTCGCCCATCGATACCTGGCCGACCAGCAGGGCCAGGGCGGTGCGTCCGGGCGGCACCTCACGGCGCAGCTCTTCGATCTTGTCGTCCTTGATGCCGATGTCGCGCAACTTGGCCACCAGGGCGCCGCCGCCGGCACTGGCCGCCCCGACCACCAGACCCCACGGTCCGGCCAGCAGGGTGCCGAGCAGCAGGCCCCAGAACCCGGCACCGAGTGCGCCGCGGCCCGGCGTGATGTCGGTGGTCTCGGTGACCCGGGTGTTGCCCTCGGCGTCGCGATCCAGGATCACCGCGTCGAGCACCTTGATCAGATCGTTCTTCTCGAGGCGGGCCGTCACCAGGAGGAACTCCTGCGCCCGGACCCGGTCGGTGAAGGAGACCACGAGCAGCCGGCCGTCCGACGGTGCGGTCATCGCCCCATGATAGGCAGCGCCCCGGACCCGGTCGGCGCGTCCCGGTAGTGGTAGCCGTGGTGGCGGTAGAAGCCGAGCCGGCGGTAGAGCGATCCGGCCGCGGCGTTGTCCGCCGACACCTGCAGGTAGCAGCGCTCGGCGCCCTGATCCGTGGCCCACGCGCCGAGCCCGATGACCAGGGCCCGGCCCAGGCCGCGGCGCCGATGGTCGGCCCGGATCTCGACGGCCGTCACCCCGAGCCAGCCGTCGTCGAGGGCACCGCGGGCAATGGCCACTACCGCAC
>JALZBL010000134.1 GCA_030947395.1 Actinomycetota bacterium
CACCAAGGCTCCGACCAAGCGGACCGCGGCCAAGAAGAGCGCCGCCAAGCGCAGCAGCGCCTCCGCTCGCTGAGCAGCGCCTCAGCTCCCTCAGCCGCGGCCGGCCGCGAGGTCGGCGGGCCGGTTGGCTCGCCGGTCAGGCCGCGCGCAGCGGGGGAACCAACCGGCGAATCTCGTGGAGGTCGTCGATCCCGCAGTTGCGCAGGTGCGTGTGGATCTCGTCGAGTTCGCGCTGTGTCGTGTAGCCGGCCAGCTCGCGCTCGAGGGTCTTGCGGGCCGCGCGGGCGGCCTGTCGCGAGCGCCGCTCGTCGCGGGCAGCCAGCCATCGGTCGGCCAGCAAGGTACGTGGCTTGGACAAGGTCATGTCAGGCCTTTCCATCGTGAGTCCAGCGGCGGATCGCCACCCAATCAAGTCTGCCCGCCCGGCATCCATGCGTCCAATGACTCCTCAGTCATAGTTCGATGCGCTAACGTCATGGAATGGACACCGACGTACTGCGCTGGTTCCAGCTGGTGGCGGACGGGACGACGGTCACCGAGGTCAGCGCGGTCGAGCGGATCACCCAGTCCGGACTCTCCCGCGCGCTGGCCCGACTGGAGGCGGAGGTCGGCACGCCGCTACTGCACCGGTCCGGGCGTACGTTGCGAACCACGCAGGCCGGCGCGGCCTTCAAGCGTCACGTCGACGCCATGTTGCACCAGTTGGGCGACGGGCTGGCGGCGGTCGAGCAACTCGTGGATCCAGAGACCGGCACGGTCACCGTCGCCAGCCAGCCGTCATTGGCGACGTGGCTCGTCCCGGATCTCGTTCGGGGCATGCGCACTGTGCACCCGAACGTGAAGTTCGTGCTCCACCAGATACGCGACGACCTGGACGCCCCCGACCTCGACGACGGCCGGGTGGAGTTGCTGGTCACGGCGGCCCGCCCCGGCGGACCCAGCGTGCGGTGGCGGCGGCTGCTGGTCGAGCCACTGGAGCTGGCCCTCCCGCGCGGTCATGCCCTGGCCGAGCGGGACCAGGTCGACCTGAGCGAGGTCTCGGGTGAGCCCTTCATCGCCCTTCGCCCGAGCTCTCGGCTGCGGGCCCTCGGCGAGGCCCTGTGCGCCGACGCCGGCTTCCGCCCGACCGTCGCCTTCGAAGGCGATGATCTCTGGACGGTGTGCGGTTTCGTGGCCGCCGGCTTGGGGGTGGCGATCGTGCCCGGCGCGCATCCCGGCCTCGGGGCGGGCGACGTCCACGGGTTGGCGCGGGTACGCATCGCTGATCCGTGGGCCGAGCGGGAGATCGGGCTGGTGTGGTCGGCCGAGAGCCGGCTGCTGCCCGCGGCCGAGTTGTTCCGACAGCACGTGCTGCGCCGCGCGAGCGAGGGGACGCTGCCGGTCTGACCGGCGCTCGCCGCCACCGATGAACCGCCGGCTCAGGCCCGTTCGTAGTAGTCGGCCTGGTAGGTCTGCTTGCCGGTGAAGAACACGGCCCACACCGACCCCTTTTTGCTCTCGTGCGGATCGTGCGGGCCGTCCACCGCCGCGAGCAGGCCGGGGATCGTGCGGCCCTGACTGCTGACGACACTGACCGCCTGGCGCGTCAAGCGATACAACGCGCGCACCGAAGCCCGGGGCCGGTGCTCGAACCCGGTGTCCCCGAACTCCGGCACGGTTGTGATCTCGATCCCGAGCCGCGCGGCGAGGGGGGTGACGGTCTGCAGGCACCGGGCCGGCGGGGCGCTGTACACGGCATCGGGGGCGAAAAGGGTGGCCAGGTCGGCGAGGGCATCGGCCTGGCGCCGGCCGAGCGGGTCGATCGGGCGCGCTTGATCGTCCTTGGTCCAGCTACTGCGCTTCCCGGCTCGCGCGTGCCGCACCAACAGCACCGCCGAGGTGGGCGGCGGCCGCTCGGCGAACGTGGCGACCAGTTCCTGGTCGGCCGCGAACGTCAGCAATCGGACGGCGTCGCCGGGCCTGAGCCAGCGCAACTGGTCGGCCTCGGGATTGGCCACGAACTCGCCCCCGCGGTGGCGCATCGCCCAGTACTCGACGGTCTTGGCCCGGCCGTCGACCGGATAGCGGACCGTCGCCAGCCGCTG
This sequence comes from Actinomycetota bacterium, assembly GCA_030947395.1. Lineage (GTDB taxonomy): Bacteria > Actinomycetota > Actinomycetes > Mycobacteriales > Jatrophihabitantaceae > JALZBL01. The sequence continues at coordinate 2,085 of JALZBL010000134.1, forward strand.
CTGGGCGGCGACGTCGAGGCCCGTCTCCTCGGTGGCCTCGCGAAGGGCGGCGGCGATGGCCCGCTCCCCGGCGCCGAGCTTTCCCTTGGGAAGGGACCAGTCCCGCCGGTGCGGACGGTGGATGACGGCCACCTCCACGCCGCGGCGGGTCGGTCGCCAGATGAGTCCGCCGGCCGCGGCAATCGTCTTCGACACCGCGGCGTCTACTCCGAGCGGGTCAGCAGCTTCATCAACCGTTCCTGATAGTCGACCGGTCGGGCGCCGCCGGCGCGGACCCAGCGGCCGTCGCCCTGCAGGTCCCACGCGGCCGTGTCTTCGGCGAAGACCAGGTCGAGGCACGTGCGTAGGTGAGCCACTGCCGTCCGGTCGCGCACGCGGCACAGCACCTCCACCCGACGGTCGAGGTTGCGGTGCATGAGATCGGACGAGCCGATGTACCACTCGGGGTCGTCGTCGTTGCCGAAGTAGAAGATCCGCGAGTGCTCGAGGAACCGACCGAGCACCGAGCGGACGCGGATGTTCTCCGACAGCCCGGGCACCCCGGACCGGATGGTGCAGAACGTGCGCACCTGCAGGTCGATCTCCACCCCGGCCTGGGACGCGCGGTAGAGCGCGTCGATGGTCTGCTCGTCCACCAGGTGGTTGGTCTTGATCTGAATGTGGGACGGACGTCCGGCCCGGGCGTGGTCGGCCTCGCGCTCGATGCGCTCGACCAGGCCGAGGCGCACCCCGTGCGGAGCGACCAGCAGCGTGCGGTACTCGGTCTGGCGGGAGTAGCCGGTCAAGACGTTGAACAGGTCGGTGAGGTCGGCACAGATCTTCTCGTCGGCGGTGAACAGGCCGAGGTCTTCATAGAGACGCGCCGTCCTGTTGTTGTAGTTGCCGGTGCCGATGTGGGCGTAGCGCTTGAGCTGACCACCTTCCTGGCGCACGACCAGCGCGGTCTTGCAGTGGGTCTTCAACCCGACGAGGCCGTAGACCACGTGACAGCCCGCGCGTTCCAGCGCCCGGGCCCACTTGATATTGGCCTGCTCGTCGAAGCGGGCCTTGATCTCGACCAGCACCACCACCTGCTTGCCCGCTTCGGCGGCGTCGATGAGGGCATCGACGATGGGGGAGTCGCCGGACGTGCGGTACAGCGTCTGCTTGATGGCCAGGACGTTCGGGTCGGCGGCCGCCTGCTCGATGAAGCGCTGGACGCTGGTCGAGAAGGATTCGTACGGGTGGTGGACCAGGACGTCACCCTCGCGCAGCGTGGCGAAGAAGGACTTCGGGGTCTCGCCCTCGGCCAGGCGCGGATGAGTCGACGGGACGAACACCGGGTCCTTGAGCGTCGGTCGGTCCACGCCGTAGATCTGCCACAGGGCGGAGAGGTCGAGCAGGCCCGGCAGGCGCAGCACGTCTGCGGGGTCGATCTCGATCTCACTGATCAGCAGCGCCAGGATCGACTCGTTGATGTCCTCGGCCACCTCCAGCCGCACCGCCGGCCCGAACCGCCGCCGCACCAGCTCCCGTTCCAGGGCCTGCAGCAGGTCCTCGTCGCGGTCCTCCTCGACCTCGACGTCGGCGTTGCGGGTAATCCGAAAAAGGTGATGCGCACCGACGTCCATACCGGGGAACAGCATCGGCAGGTGCGCCGCGATGAGCTCCTCCAGGGGAAGGAACCACGCCTCGGCCGAGGAGCGGGACACCACGACGAAGCGGGGCACGTTGTTCGGCACCTTGATCCGCGCGAAGCGCTCGGCGTCCGATCCCGGCTCCCGCACGAGCACGCCGAGATTGAGCGACAGGCCGGAGATGTAGGGGAAGGGGTGCGCCGGATCGACGGCCAGCGGGGTGAGGACCGGGAACACCTTCGAGCTGAAGTAGGCGGCCAGCGTGGTGTGGTCGGCCTCGCTCAGGTCGTCCCACCGCACGATCCGGATGCCTTCGGCCTCCAGGGCGGGCTGGATGTCGTCGCCGAACACGCGGGCCTGCCGGGTCGTCAGCTCCCGGGAACGCTCGGCGATCGAGTCGAGAACCTCCCGCGGCGTGTGGCCGTCGACCGAGCGCACGCTCAGACCCATGTCGGAGCGGCGCTTGAGGCCGGCCACTCGGACCATGTAGAACTCGTCGAGGTTGCTGGCGAAGATCGCCAGGAACTTCATCCGCTCGAGCAGGGGCTGGCGGCGGTCCTCGGCCAGGGCAAGCACGCGAGCGTTGAAGTTCAGCCACGACATCTCGCGGTTGCTGAACCGGTCCTCGGGCAGATCGAGGGTCGCGCTCGCCAGCGCCGTGGCACCGACCAGATCCCCCTCGGGCACGGAGTCGGTGGCGTCGATGAGCGAACCTTCGACGACGCGGGCCTCGGTGTCGGTCATGGCGCCCATCATGCCCGCTGCGGGTGAACGCACCATGGCCTGATTCACGCCGCTATTCGCCACTGCCCGCGGCGGTGCAGGCGTTCGCGACGCAACGGCCGGCCGCCCGCGCGGCGAGCACGAGCGCGGTCCGGTCGCCGACTCCGATGCGCTGGGCCTCCACCAGGTCCTCCCGGGTGTCGACGTCGGTGGTGAGGCCGGGTGGCGCGAGAAGGATCTGCGCACCCGAGGCCCGATGCCGCTGCGCCGAACCCGGGCCGAACCGCGGGTCGAGGTCGCAGCCGGGCCGCGCGGTGAGCATTGTCGTACCGGTGCCCTGCCGGTCTAGCACGGCCGCCCGGAGGAAGTCACCGGCGGCGGTCAGGGCGGCGTCGATATCCGCGGCCCGCAGTGCGGCCAGGTCGCCGACCACCGCGGCGATCGCGTCGCCGGGCCAACGACGGGCGGCTTCGTTCGCGGCGAAGCGCAGTGCACCGTTGAGTCCCGCCGCCGGCGGTTCGGCCAGGACGGTCACGCCGCTCCCCTCGATCTCCGCCGGCTGCTCGGCGACGACCACCACTCGGGCCACGGCACCGGCGCAGCGCAGGGCGGTGACGCAGTCATGCCGAATGGCATCGACGAGCTGGAGATGGGCGCGGTCGGAGTCCGAGGCGGCTCGCAGCCGGCTCTTGGCGTGCGCCCGGGCACGCATTGGCACAATCACGGTCCAGCGCATGACTGCCCATCGTGCCAAACGCCGAGTGGGTACCGCTGCGATGCGCGTCGCTGAGGCAGACTGGCCGGGTGCGCGGGACCGTCGGTCCGGGCCTTGGGGGGTTACATCCAGAAGGGCGGGTACGACATGCGGCGCAGCAAGCCGCGTCACCTCGGGGCCGTCCTGCGCTTGTGCGTGATCGTCGTGGTGCCGCTGACCCAGCTGCTGTTCAAGCGTGAGTGGCGCCACGCCGAGCGGGTGCCGGCCCACGGCCCCGCCATCCTCGTCGCCAACCATGTGTCCTACGCCGACCCCTTCGTCATGGCCCGCTTCGTCTGGGACGCCGGCCGGGTGCCGCGCTTCCTCGGCAAGTCGACGTTGTTCACCGTGCCGGTGATCGGCCGGTTGCTGAAGGCGGCCGGTCAGATCCCCGTTCGCCGCGGCACGCGCGACGCCGCTCAGTCCCTGGACGAGGCCGTGGCCGCGCTCGAGCGCGGTGAGGTGATCGTGATCTACCCCGAGGGCACCGTGACCCGCGACGAGCAGTTCTGGCCGGCCGCCGGCAAGACCGGCGCGGCCCGCCTGGCCCGGCTGGTGCCGCGGGCGCCG
>JALZBL010000135.1 GCA_030947395.1 Actinomycetota bacterium
CGCCCGGCGAGCCACGCGTCCTCCGGTGGGGCGACGGCCGGTGCGCGCGCGGTCGTCGCCGCGACGGTGCTCGCTCTCGTGCTGGCCGGCGCGGTGCTCCGGCGGCGCCGCGCTGGGCTGGGCAACCGGGTGCATTGAATCGCCCACCGGCAGCGGCTCGGCGCGGATCAGACCGGCGAGGTTCCTCCGCCACCGCGTGGGGGCTGGATGTGTAGCACCCGCTCGTCGGCCGCCACTGGCCGGCCGGACCCGTCGCGGTTGCTGGTGGTCAGCCACAGGGTGCCGTCCGGTGCGGTGATGACGGTGGCCAGCCGGCCGTACTTGCGGTTGAACACCCGGATGAACTCGCCGGCGTGGCCGTTGCGGTCGAGCGTGGTCCGGAAGAGGTCCTTGCCGCCCAGGCCGGTGATAAACATCGAGCCGGCGGACACGGCGCATCCGCTCACCCCGCCGATCTCGGCCGGGAGACGCTGCCCGGTCTGGCCGCCGCTGGGCCAGCCGTACGCCGCGCCGGGCGTCAGGATGTTGAGCTCGTCGGCGCCGCCCGCCTCGGCCTCGAACACGCGACCGTCGGGGTCGGTGCAGAGCCCGTTCACGGTGCGGTGCCCGCTCGTGAACACCCGGGAGGTGGACTTCGGGTTGCCGGCGGCCGGTTGCCCCACGTCGTCGACCCGCAGCACCTTGCCGGCCAGGCTCGCCGGGTCGAGGGCCAGCGACGGGCGGGCGGCGTCTCCGGTACCGACGAGGATGACGCCGCTGTCCAGAACGAGCAGCCGGCCGACGTTGTCGCTGCGCCCCCGCGGGATGCCGGTGAGCACCGGCGTGATCGGGCCGGTCAGGGTGAAGTGGACCAGCCGGACGTCGGTCGCCGTCGTGATCAACGCCAGGATCAGGCCGTCCTCGGTGTACGTGGCCGAGAGCGCGAGGTCGAGCAGGCCGCCCCCACCCGATGGGTCGAGGCCGGGCACCGTCCGGACCAGCTTCACCGGCTTGCCGGGCACCGGCTGCACCTGGATGATCCGCCCGCTGATGCGTTCGCCGACCAGGGCGGTGCGGTCGGGCAGGACCGCGATGCCCAGCGGAGCGGCCAGCTTCGTCGCCACCACGTTCGGATCAACGGTGGGCCCCGACGAGCGGGGCGTCGGCGGCACCGGCTGGTTCGGGTCCGGAGCCGGCGAGCTGGACCCACCGGTGTTCGGGGTGGGAAAGGGCAACGGGGACAGGCTCGGAACCGGGACCCACGTCGGATCGGGGTCAGCGCCGGCGCCGGTGCACCCGGCCAGCACGGCGAGCAGGGCCAACAGGCAGATCACCCGGGCCCCGCGGATGTGCGCTGGCCCGGCCATGGTGACCAGTCTGCCAACCGGAGGTGACCGGCGCCCGTTCCTGCCGACGCCGTCTGGTTAGCTCACCGCGTGCCCAGCCGGTCTCACGTCGTGGCCTGTGTCCCCTCGGTTATGGCCGCTCGGTTCGGCGACCGCGACCCGCTGGCCGAGGGAGCCGAGGTGCTCCGATGGGACGGTGTCGGCCGCGCGCCGGAGCGGGGCACCGACATCACCTTCTGGGTACCGCCGTTCCTGTGGTCACCGGAGGGTCTGGACGGTGTGCTCGCCGCGCTGCCCCGGCTCGAGGTGATCCAGCTGACGACGGCCGGCTACGAGCAGTACGCCGATCGGGTCCCGGCCGGCGCCGTGCTCTGCAACGGCCGGGGCATCCACGGCGGGTCGACCGCGGAGTGGGCGCTCGCGGCGATGCTGGCGTCGCTGCGGCGCATCCCGGAGTTCGCCCGGGCCCAGGACGCCCGCTCGTGGGACCACGATCGGGCGAGCGACGAACTGGCCGGTCACCGGGTGCTGATCGTCGGCGCCGGCGACCTGGGCTCCAACACTGCCCGGCGGGTGCGCGCCTTCGACGCGGAGCCGGTCCTGGTCGCGCGGACCGCCCGCGAGGGCGTGCACGGCATGCAGGACCTGCCGGATCTGCTGCCCGACGCCGACGTCGTGGTGATCGTCGTGCCGCTGACCGAGGACACGGCCGGCCTGGTCGACGCCGCATTCCTTCGCCGTATGCGCGACGGCGCGCTTCTGGTGAACGCCGCCCGGGGGCCCATCGTCGACACCGACGCCCTGTTGGCCGAGCTGACGACCGGCCGGCTTCATGCGGCCCTCGACGTCACCGATCCGGAGCCATTACCGGGCGACCATCCACTCTGGTCGGCGCCCAACCTGCTGATCACTCCGCACGTCGGCGGCTCGGTGCCCGGCTATCCGGTGCGCGCGGCATCCCTCGTCGCGGCCCAGCTGCGCCGCTACGCCGCCGGCGAGGAGCTGGCCAACATCGTCGTCTCGGGGTGACGGTCAGCCCCGCGCCGGGCCGTCGGCGCCCGGGCCGTCGGCGCCCGGACGGTCGGTGCCCGGACGGTCGGTGCCGGGACCCTTGGTGCCTGGGTCGGGCAGCCGTCCACCGCTGAGCTCGGCCAGCAGCGGCAGGTGACGCCCGCGCACGTACGGCAGGCGCAGGGAGCCTCCACTGCGCTCGACCAGCGCGACCGAGCCGCGCGGGCGGATCAGCACGCCGCGCACCGCGTCCCACGGCACCTCCCGTGAACCGAACGGCGCCCGCACCCGCACCCGCTCCTCGTCGACCACGGTTGCCCGCCGGGCGACGAACACCGCCGCCAGCACCGGCACGACGTAGAGGACGACCAGCACCGGCGAGCGGACGAACGGCGTGATCCCGAGCCCGAGGAACAGCACGGCCACGTACGCCGACCGGGGCAGCTGGAAGCGGACCCTGTTCCCGCTCGGGTCCGGGACCGTCGACGCGCGCTCGGGCGAGCTCGGGCCGCGGGTGGCCGGTGAGCTCATGGCGGTGACGCTACGCCGTAGGCTCGCGCGCGTGAGCAGTGAGCAACCGAAGCCGACGACCCACCGCAAGCCGCACAGCAGCACCGTCACCGACGGCATCGAGCGGGCGGCCGCGCGCGGAATGCTGCGAGCCGTAGGCATGGGCGACGACGACTGGCGCAAGCCGCAGATCGGCGTGGCCTCCTCGTGGAACGAGATCACTCCGTGCAACCTGTCCCTCGACCGGCTGGCCAAGCGGGCCAAGGTCGGCGTGGCCGGCGCGGACGGTTTCCCGCTCGAGTTCGCCACGATCTCGGTGTCCGACGGAATCTCCATGGGCCACAGCGGCATGCACTACTCGCTGGTCTCGCGCGAGGTGATCGCCGATTCGGTAGAGACGGTGGTGCGGGCCGAGCAGCTGGACGGGGCGGTGTTACTCGCCGGCTGCGACAAGTCGCTGCCCGGAATGCTGATGGCCGCGGCCCGCCTCGACATCGCCGCGGTCTTCCTCTACGCCGGCTCGAGCCTGCCCGGCCGGCTCGACGGCAACGACGTCACCATCATCGACGCCTTCGAGGGTGTGGGCGCCTGCCTGGCCGGGCGGATCACCCGGGCCGAGCTCGACGCGATCGAGCGGGCCGTGTGCCCCGGTGAAGGTGCCTGCGCCGGTATGTACACCGCGAACACCATGGCTTCGGCCGCCGAGGCCCTGGGGATGTCACTGCCCGGCTCGGCGGCCCCGCCCGCGCCCGACTCGCGCCGCGACGCGTACGCCGAACGCTCGGGTGAAACCGCGGTGCACCTGGTCGACGCCGGCATCACCGCTCGCGACATCCTGACGATCGAGGCGTTCGAGAACGCGATCACCGTGGTGATGGCCCTCGGCGGGTCGACCAACGCGGTGCTGCATTTGCTGGCCATCGCCGAGGAGGCCGGGGTGGCGCTGAGCCTGGCCGACTTCAACCGGATCGGTGACAAGGTGCCGCACCTGGCCGACCTGAAGCCGTTTGGGCGCTTCGTGATGGCCGACGTCGACCGCATCGGCGGCGTGCCGGTGGTGATGCGAGCCCTGCTCGACGCCGGCCTGCTGCACGGCGACGCGCTCACGGTCACCGGCCGCACGGTCGCCGAGAACCTGGCCGACCTGACCCCGCCGCGACCCGACGGCGAGGTCATCCGCCAGCTGGACCGCCCGATCCACCGCACCGGCGGCATCACGATTCTGCACGGCGCCCTGGCGCCGGAGGGTGCGGTGGTCAAGACCGCCGGCTTCGACGCGGAGGTCTTCGCGGGCACGGCGCGCGTCTTCGACCGCGAGCCGGCGGCGATGGATGCGGTGGCCGATGGCTCGCTGCGCCCGGGCGATGTGGTGGTGATCCGCTGGGAGGGCCCGAAGGGCGGCCCGGGGATGCGGGAGATGCTGGCCATCACCGGGGCGATCAAGGGGGCCGGCCTCGGCAAGGAGGTGCTGCTGTTGACCGACGGGCGGTTCTCCGGCGGCACGACCGGATTGTGCATCGGCCATGTGGCGCCGGAGGCGGCGGTCGGCGGCCCGATCGCCCTGGTGGCCGACGGTGACCGCATCGTGGTCGACATCCCCAATCGCACGCTCGAGCTGCACGTTGAGGCCGACGAACTGGAGCGCCGGCGGGCGGCGTGGGTCCCCCTGGCGCCGCGCTTTGAGCGCGGGGTGCTCGGCAAGTACGCCAAGCTGGTCGGCTCCGCGGCCCAGGGGGCCGTCTGCCGCTAGCCGTGACGACCGGGCCCGGACTGCCGCCAACCGCGAAGGCGGTCGCCCCCGGCTCCGGCGACGTCGGTCCTTGGGCCGGCTCGGCCGCGGCGGGTCGGCCGGCTACGGGACCAACGTTCGCTCGACGCGCGGATCGTCTCGGCCCATGGGACGGGTGTCCCGGTCGGTTGAACGCAGCCACCCACCCGGTGTAGGTTCAGCCCGTGGCTCAGCTCGTACTCATCGACCGGCGCGTCCGCCGGAGGTAATCACCTCCTCCTGACGCGCTCACCCTTCGTGCCCTCGGCACGAGGGGTTTTTTGTTTCCGAGCGCCACGCCCCGAGCGCCACCCGTCGTACCGCGGAAAGGGACCGACCATGACGGCCACCAGGCACACCGGCTCGACCGGACCGACCAGTCGCCCGGCCGGCGCCACCGGGCCGAGGGCCGCGGAGTCGGTCAGCGGCGCCAAGGCCCTGATCCGCTCGCTCGAGGAGGTAGGCGCCGACCTCGTCTTCGGCATCCCCGGCGGGGCGATCCTGCCGGCGTATGACCCCCTGTACGACTCCACCCGAGTCCGGCACGTCCTGACCCGCCACGAGCAGGGCGCGGGACATGCCGCCGAGGGGTACGCCCAGGCCACCGGCAAGGTCGGGGTCTGCATCGCCACGTCCGGACCCGGCGCCACCAACCTGGTGACGCCGATCGCCGACGCCTACATGGACTCGGTGCCGATGGTGGCGATCACCGGCCAGGTCGGCAGCCAGCTGATCGGCACCGACGGCTTCCAGGAAGCCGACATCTGCGGCATCACGATGCCGATCACCAAGCACAACTTCCTGGTGCAGTCCGCCGACGACATTCCGCGGATCATCGCCGAGGCGTTCCACATCGCCTCTACTGGGCGGCCTGGGCCGGTGCTGGTCGACCTGCCGAAGGACGTGCTGCAAGCGGCGACGCAGTTCCGCTGGCCGCCGGTGCTGGAGCTGCCTGGCTATCGCCCGACCACCCGGCCGCACAGCCGCCAGATCCGCGAGGCGGCCAAGCTCATCGCCCATGCTCGCCGGCCCGTGCTGTACGTCGGCGGTGGGGTGCTCAAGGCGCACGCCGC
>JALZBL010000017.1 GCA_030947395.1 Actinomycetota bacterium
GCAGCACCAGCACCGGGTCCGCCCAGGGATCGGCCGACAGCGCCAGGACTACCTCGCCGTTCTGGCTGACCACGTCGCGGGCCAATGGCTGACGGTCCGCGCCACCGCGCCGGCCGAAGCGGCGGGTTCTGCGCGGTGGGTCGAGGACCCGCCGCCACGCCTCGTCCGTGGTGTGGGCCAGGCTCCGGCCGGCCTCGTTGACCGCGCGCAGCAAGGCGTCGTCGTCGGCCCGCCCAAGGACGGCAGCGACCGCGGCCTGCTCCTGCGCGCGCAGTACGTCCTCGGCCTGCCCGCTCACCCGGTGCAGCTCCACCCGGGCGTCGAGCAACACCTCACCGGCGCCGGTCGCGTTGGCCGGGACGTCGAGCAGCTGGGCCGCGGCCAGCGCTCGCAGCGCGTGCCAATCCCGTAGCCCGCCGCGCGAATCCTTGAGGTCGGGTTCCAGGAGGAACGCGGCCTCGCCGTGCTGGGCCCAACGGGTCCGGCCGGCCGCGGCCAGCTCGGGCGCCCGGGTCGGGGCGGTGCGCCGCCAGAGGGCCAGTGCCCGCTCTCGTAGCTCCCCCGACAGGGCCGCGTCGCCCGCGACGTGACGCACGTCGAGCAGCCCGAGCATGACCTTCAGGTCGAGCTTGGCCATGGAGACTGCCTCGTCCACGGTGCGCACCGAGTGGTCGAGGCGCACCCCGCTATCCCAGATCGGATACCAGAGCCCGTCGGCAATCGGTTGGACCGCGCGCGGAGAGCGACGGTGCAGGAGCACCAGATCCAGGTCGGAGTACGGCGCCTGCTCACGCCGGCCGAGCCCCCCGACTGCCACCAGCGCCACGCCCGGTTCGGCCGGCAGGCGCTCGGCCAACCAGGCGTCGTAGGCCTCGGTCAACACCCGGCCGAGGGGCGCACCGACGAGGTCCGGGCGGGCCAGCACACCCGCCCGGACCTCGTCCAACGACATCGTCGCTCCCGGCCTACCTGCTGGCCGGCGAGGACTGGACCCGCTCGGCGCCGGGCGGCCGGCCGGGTCGCTCAGACCGCGTCCGAGTCACGCTCGCCGGTACGCACCCGGACCAGGGTCTCGACCGGGGTGACCCATACCTTGCCGTCACCGATCTTGCCGGTACGGGCGGCCTCGACCACCGCGTCGACGACCTTCAGGGCGTCGCCGTCGTCGACGAGGACCTCCACCTTGACCTTCGGAACGAGGTCGACGGTGTATTCGGCGCCGCGGTACACCTCGGTGTGGCCCTTCTGCCGGCCGAAGCCCTGCACCTCGCTGGCCGTGAGGCCGAGCACGCCGAGGGTCTCCAGCGCCGACTTCACGTCGTCGAGCTTGAACGGCTTGATAATGGCAGTGATCATCTTCATGGCCTTCACTCCCCCTTTCCGGTGGCCGACGCGCCGACGGGGTCGGCCGTCCTCGTGCTCAGCGGCGGGGTCGGTGCGCCCGCCCCCGCGCCGGACAGCCCGCCACCGAGGACGCTCGAGAAGCTGTACGCCGTCTCGGCGTGCTCGATCTCGTCGAGGCCGGCGTATTCGGTCTCCTCCGACACCCGGAAGACGCCGAGGGTCTTGAGCACCGTACCGATGACGAACGTCACCACGAAGGAGTAGGCCAGCACGGCCAGCGCGGCGACGACTTGCACCTCCAGCAGTTTCAGCCCCCCGCCGTAGAACAGCCCGCGCTTGGACTCCACTGCACCGGCCAGGGCGCCGTGGTCGAAGCCGAAGAAGCCGATCAGGATCGTGCCGGTGAGGCCACCGACCAGATGGACGCCGACGACATCGAGCGCGTCGTCGTAGCCGAAGCGGAACTTCAGGCCGACGGCCAGCGCACAGAGCACCCCGGCGATGAAGCCGATGGCCATACCGCCGAGCGGAGAGACGAACGCGCAGGCCGGCGTGATGGCCACCAGGCCGGACACCGCGCCCGACGCCGCCCCGACCGTGGTGGGCTTCCCGTCGCGCAGTTGCTCGGTCAGCAGCCAGCCCAAGGTGGCGGCACAGGTGGCGATCGTGGTGGTGGTGAAGGCCAAGCCGGCCACGCTGTCCGCCGCGCCTTCGGACCCGGCGTTGAAGCCGAACCAGCCGAACCACAGCAGCGACGCGCCGAGCAGCACGAACGGCACGTTGTGCGGCTTCATCGGATCCCGCCGCCAACCCACCCGCTTGCCCAGGACGAACACCAAGGCAAGGGCCGCGGCGCCGGCGTTGATGTGGACGGCGGTACCACCGGCGAAGTCCTCGGCCCGGATCTTGTTGAGGATCCAGCCGGTCCCGAACACCCAGTTGGCGACCGGGAAGTAGACGAGCGTCACCCAGAGACCGACGAACAGCGTCCAGCCCCAGAACTTGACCCGGTCGGCGATGGCGCCGGAGATCAAGGCCGGGGTGATGATCGCGAACATGAGCTGGAACATCGCGAACACCAGCACGGGGACGCCGGCGGTGAGCTGGGTCTTCGGATCGGTGATCTTGTCACCGATTGCGTAGATCGGCCCGAACCCCCAGACGCTGCTGAGCACGTGGGTGTTGCCGAGGCCGAAGAACGACCGGGTCGTCCCGATCACCCCACCCCAGCGGCTCTCGCCGAACGCGAACGAGAAGCCGTAGAGCGCCCAGAGGACACCGACCAGCGCGATGCAGATGAAGTTCATCATCAGCATGTTCAGCACGTTCTTCGAACGGACCAGGCCGCCGTAGAAGAACGCCAATCCGGGTGTCATCAGCAGCACCAGTGCGGCCGAGGCGAGGATCCAGGCGGTGTTACCAGTGTCGATCGCGAACACTTGGTCCATCGAGGGAGTCCCTTCGTCGGGGGAGGAACATGGCCGTGACAGACATGACCCAGCGTCGTCCCATCCCCCGGGCCGACGCGTGCGCACATCGTGTCGGCGTGCTGTTTCGGCCAGTGGTCCGGCCGTGTTTCCACCGCATGAACGCTGGGACAAACGGGACGCAAGCCACCCCCGATCAGCCGGTCGCGCTCCGGGGATCAGCCGGTCGCGCTTCGCGGGATCAGTCGGTCGCGCTCCGCGCGGTGACGAACGCGGCGGCACAGCGGCGCACGTCCTCGATGGTGTGGGCGGCGGAGAGCTGGACGCGGATGCGCGCCTTGCCCGCCGGCACAACGGGGTAGGAGAACGCGATCACGTACACGCCTTCGGCCAGCATGGCCTCGGCCGTGCGGGCGGCCAGGGCCGCGTCGCCGAACATCACCGGCGTGATCGGGTGCTCGCCGGGCAACACATCGAAACCGGCGTCGGTCATCAGCCGGCGGAACAGCACGGTGTTCTCGCGCAGCCGGGTCCGCAGGTCGTCGCTGCCGGCCACCAGGTCCAACGCGGTGAGCGAGCCGGCCACCACCGACGGGGCAAGGGCGTTGCTGAACAGGTAGGGCCGCGAGCGTTGCCGCAGCAACTGCACGATCTCAGCCCGCCCGCTCACGTACCCGCCCGACGCTCCACCCAGGGCCTTGCCCAGCGTGCCGGTCAGGATGTCCACCCGGTCCTGCACACCGAACAGCTCCGGCGTTCCGGCCCCGGTGCGCCCGGTGAACCCGACCGCGTGCGAGTCGTCGACGAGCACCAGCGCGCCGAATTCGTCGGCGAGCCCGCAGATCTCGTCGAGCGGGGCCAGGTAGCCGTCCATGGAGAACACGCCGTCGGTGGCGATCAGGCGGCGCCGGGCGCCCACGCTGGCCTCGAGCTGGGTCCGCAGATCGGCCAGGTCGCGGTTGCGGTAACGGCGGCGGGTGGCCTTACACAGCCGGATGCCGTCGATGATCGAGGCGTGGTTCAGCTCGTCGGAGATCACGACGTCCCGCTCGTCGAGCAGCACCTCGAACACCCCGCCGTTGGCGTCAAAGCAGGAGGAGTAGAGGATGCTTGCCTCGGTGCCGAGGAACGCCGACAGGCGCTGCTCGAGTTCGGTGTGCTGGGTCTGGGTGCCGCAGATGAAGCGCACGCTGGCCATCCCGAAACCCCACTCGTCCAAGGCCCGTTTCGCCGCGGCGACGACATCGGGATGGTCGGCCAGGCCCAGGTAGTTGTTGGCGCAGAAGTTCAGGACGTCGGCGCCGCCGGTGCGGACCCGAGCCGCCTGCGGTGAGGCCAGCTCCCGCTCCTCCTTGAAGAGCCCGGCGGCGCGGATGTCGTCGATCGTCTCGCGCAGTTCGGCGCCGAGCGTTCCGTACATTCAGAAGCTCCGTTCCATCTACAGGTCGGTCCAGTCGAGGACGACCTTGCCGTGGGCCCCGGCCCGGGCGATCGCGAACCCCTCGGCCCAGTCGCGGGCGGGCAGCCGGTCGGTGATCACGGGAGCGATGTCGAGCCCGGAGCGCAGCAGCGCGCTCATGGCGTACCAGGTCTCGAACATCTCCCGTCCGTAGACGCCCTGGATGGTGATCATGTGGCTGACCACGCGCGCCCAGTCGATCTCGATCGGAGCACTGGGCAGGCCGAGCAGCGCAATCCGGCCGCCGTGGCTGAGGTTGTCGATGATCGAGGGCAGGGCCGACGGGTGCCCGCTCATCTCCAGCGCCACGTCGAACCCCTCCACCATGCCCAGGGCGCGCTGGGCGTCGGCCACCCGCGCGGTGCGCACGTCGAGGGCGAGGTCGACGCCCATCCGCTTGGCCAGCTCCAGGCGCGGCGGGCTGACATCCGTGGCCACCACGTACCGCGCCCCCACGTGCCGGGCCACCGCGGCGGCCATCAGGCCGATCGGTCCGCAGCCGGTGATCAGCACGTCCTCGCCGACCAGCGGGAACGACAGCGCGGTGTGCACGGCGTTGCCGAACGGGTCGAAGATCGCGGCCAGATCGACGTCCACCTCCGGCTGGTGGACCCAGACGTTGCTCTCGGGCAGGACGACGTACTCGGCGAAGGCGCCGTCCCGGTTCACGCCGACGCTGACCGGTCGTACGCACAGGTGACGGCGCCCGGCCCGGCAGTTGCGGCAGGTACCACACACGATGTGGCCTTCGCCGGAGACCAGGTCACCGACCCGGACGTCGCGCACACCGTCACCGAGGGCGACCACCTCGCCGGCGAACTCGTGACCGGCGATCAACGGCGCGTCGACCGAGCGCGCGGCCCAGTCGTCCCAGCGTTCGATGTGCAGGTCGGTGCCGCAGATCCCGGTGCGCAGCACGCGGATCTTGACCTCGGCGGCCCCGACCGGCGGCTCGGGTCGCTCGGTGAGCTCGAGCCCGGGGCCAGCCGACGGCTTGTAGAGGGCCTTCACAAGGACCTGACCCTAACGTTGGCCCCTGAGCGGGGGTGACGCGCCGACGAAGATCCTGCTCCGAGGCCAACGATGGCGGTCATCGATCAATCGCCGAGCAGGGCGTCGACGAACTGCGCCGGGTCGAACGCGGCCAGATCGTCGGGGCCCTCGCCGAGACCGATCAGCTTGACCGGCACCCCGAGATCGCGCTGCACGCTGATGACGATGCCGCCCTTGGCCGTACCGTCGAGCTTGGTCAGCACGATGCCGGTGACGTCGACGACCTCGGTGAACACCCGAGCCTGGGTCATCCCGTTCTGGCCGGTGGTCGCGTCGAGCACCAGGAGCGTCTCGTCCACGGGGGCCTGCTTCTCGACGACCCGTTTGACCTTTCCCAGCTCGTCCATGAGGCCGACCTTGGTGTGCAGCCGCCCGGCCGTGTCGATGACGACGACGTCCACCTGGCGATCGGCGCCGGCCTTCACCGCCTCGAACGCCACGCTGGCCGGATCACCGCCCTCTGGCCCGCGGACCGTCTCGGCGCCGACGCGCGAACCCCAGGTGGTGAGCTGGTCGGCGGCCGCGGCGCGGAAGGTGTCGGCCGCGCCGAGCAGGACGCTGCGCCCGTCGGCGACCAGCACGCGAGCCAGCTTGCCGCAGGTGGTCGTCTTGCCGGTGCCGTTGACCCCGACCACCATGACGACGGCCGGCCCGGTGGTGCCGGTGGTGTGCAGGGTGCGGTCGAGGCCGGGCTGCAAGGCGATCACCAGTTCCTCGGCGAGCAATGTCCGCAGGTCACTCGGGGTACGCGTGCCGAGTACCCGAGTACGTTCTCGCAGCCGGGCCACGATCTCGCCGGTGGCGCCGACGCCGACGTCGGCGCTGAGCAGGGCCTCCTCCACCGCGTCCCAGGCCGCGTCGTCGAGGTTGTCGCGGGAGAGCACCGTCAGCAGGGTGCGGCCGAACACCGACTGCGACCGGGCCAGCCGGGCCCGCAACCGCACCAGTCGCCCGGCGCTCGGTTCGGGGCGCTCCACCAGCGGCGCGGTAGCGCCGGGCGCCCTGCCCGGCTCGGTGACCACTGGGCCGAATTCGTCGAGCTCCGACGTGCTGATGTCGGGCAGGTCGGCGGTAGTGGCGATACTGCGGCTGGCGGTGTCACGGGGCACCTCGGCGTCGTCGCCTACGCCCGGCGAGTAGTCCACCCCCGGCTTCGGGGTATAGGTGCGGTCGCGGCGCCCGCGCCGCTGTGGCAGCAGGACGAACCCGACCAGGACGCTGAGCAGGATCAGCAGGACGAGGGCAACGATGAGGATGGCCAGCACGGCTGTCATCCTGTCAGGCGGTCAGCTCGACCGGCAGATCACCCGGTGGCGGCGATCGGCTCGTCCTCGGCATCGGCCTCGCGCAGGCGCTGGCTGATCACCTGCGAGATGCCGTCCCCGCGCATCGTCACCCCGTAGAGGGCGTCGGCGATTTCCATCGTGCGCTTCTGATGGGTGATCACCACCAGCTGACTGCTCGCGCGCAGTTCGCTGATGAGCGCCAGCAGCCGGCCGAGGTTGACGTCGTCCAGGGCGGCCTCGACCTCGTCCAGGATGTAGAACGGCGAGGGGCGCGCCCGGAAGATCGCCACCAGCAGGGCGACCGCGGTGAGTGACCGCTCGCCGCCGGAGAGCAGCGACAGCCGCTTCACCTTCTTGCCCGGCGGACGGGCCTCGACGTCGATGCCGGTGGCCAACAGATCATCCGGGTCGGTGAGCACCAGCCGGCCCTCCCCGCCCGGGAAGAGGGTCGAGAACACCGTCTCGAACTCACGGGCGACATCGGCGAAGGCCGCGGAGAACACGGCCAGGATGCGCTCGTCGACCTCCTTGACGACGGTCAGCAGGTCGCGCCGGGTGTCCTTGATGTCCTCGAGCTGGGTGGCCAGGAACTGGTGGCGCTCCTCGAGGGCGGAGAACTCCTCGAGGGCCAGCGGGTTGACCTTGCCCAGCAGGGAGAGATCGCGCTCGGCCCGGGCCGCGCGCTTCTCCTGGCTCGGGCGGTGGAACGGGCCGGGCTGGAGGGCCACGACGTCTTCGCCGCGCTCCCGCGCCTGCTCGAACTCGGCGCTCTCCTGAGCCGAGGGCGGCACCGGCTGGTCGGGGCCGTACTCGTCCAGCAGCGCGTCGGGATCCACGCCGTACTCCTCGGCCGCGCGTTGGTGCAGGCCCTCGATCCGCAGCCGTTGCTCGGTGCGCAGCACCTCGTCGCGGTGCACGGCGTCGGTCAGCTGCTCCACGCCGGCGGCGAGATCGCGGACCCGGGCCCGCACCGCAATCAGCTCCCTTTCGCGCTCGGCCCGTCGCTGCTGGACCGCGTCGCGGACCTCACCAGCCTGCTGCCGCGATTGCGCCAGGTGAACCAGCGCGCGTTGCGCGGCCTCGTGAACCGCCACCGCCACCGCCGCGGCGTGGGCCCACTCGACGCGCCGCTGTTCGTGCCGGCGACGGGCGGCGCGCTCCTCCTGCGCCGATCGATACAGGCTCTCAGCCCGCCCGGCCAGCGCGCGGGTGCGCTCCTCGGCGGTACGGACGGCGAGCCGGGCCTCGAACTCGGCTTGCCGCGCCTCTTCGGCCACGCGCCGAGCCTCGTCACGCTGGCCGGTGGACGGCTCCTCGTCCTGGTCGTCACCGGTGGAGGCGGCCAGGTCCAGTCGGCGCTCGAGCTCGACGAGCGCCGCGCCGTAACGCTCACCGGCGGCCTCGGTATCGCTGCGGGCCTGGCCCAGGCGATCAGCCTCGGCGTGGGCCGACCGGACCCGTTGGCCCAGTTCGGCCAACCGTTCGGTGGTGGCCGAGAGCCGGGCATCGGAGGCGTTGAGCGCGCTGAGCGCGATCTGCACCGCCTGCGCGGCCGCGGCCTCGGTCGCGCGAACGTCGCTCAGTTCGGCCTCGAGGGCGTGCACCTGTTCGGTGGCGGTGGCGGCCCGGGCGCCGGCCTCGTCCACCGCGGCCTGGATCTCCAGGGTGCTCGGGGACGAGGCCGATCCGCCGGCGGCGAACCCGCGGCCCAGGACGTCCCCGTCGACGGTGACCGCGCGAAGCTGGGGATAGCGGTCGACGAGGTCGGTCGCGGTGGCTAGATCGGCCACCACCACCACCGCGGCAAGGGCATCGGCCAGTGCGGCTTGCAGCTCCTGGGGGGCCCGAACCAGGTCCAGGGCCCAGCGGGCCTGCTCCGGCAAGGCGACATCGGCGGCCCGGGCGACATCGGCGGGCCGGGCGACATCGGCCGGCCGCGGTCCGGATCCCACCTCCCCCACCAGCAGACCGGCCCGGCCCGCGTCCTGGGCCTTGAGCAGGTTCAGCGCGTCCGCGGCATCGCGGGGAGATCGGACGGCTACGGCGTCGGCCACGGCCCCGAGCGCCGCGGCCAGCGCCGCCTCGTGCCCCGGTTCGACCGTCAGCAACGCGGCCACCGACCCGAGGACGCCCGGCAACTCGGCGCCGGCCGCCAGCAGCGCACCGGCTCCGTCGCGGCGGGTCAGGCCGAGGGAGAGGGCATCGCGGCGAGCGGTCCAGGTGGACTGCTCACGTTCGGCGGCGAGCTGGTCGCGCTCGAGTTGCTGGCGCCCCTGCCCGACCTCCTGGTGCACAGCGACGGCCTGTTCGTGACGTTCATCAAGTCCGAGCTCGCCTTCGTCGAGGCTGCCGACCTCGGCCTCCAGCTGCCGCAGTTCGGCCTCGGCCTCGGCGGCGCGCTCCTGGGCCCGCTGGGTGGCCGCCTCCAGCCGCGCGGTTTCCTGCCCGGCGGCGTCGGCTCGCTCCCGGGCGGCATTGACCTCGCCGGTCAGGGTGGCCAGTCCCTCCCGGCGGTCGGCTCGGGCCCGCAGGGCGGCCG
This sequence comes from Actinomycetota bacterium, assembly GCA_030947395.1. Classification (GTDB taxonomy): domain Bacteria; phylum Actinomycetota; class Actinomycetes; order Mycobacteriales; family Jatrophihabitantaceae; genus JALZBL01. Next base: position 9,109 of record JALZBL010000017.1, read on the forward strand.
CCACCTTGTGTTCGGCCTCCGAGCGCGCCGCGTCGGCCGCTCGGCGGGCCTGCCCCGCTCGATCCGACGCCGCCCGCGCGGCCGCCAGCTCGGCCTGCAGTCGTCCCTCCTGGGCGCGGGTGCGATCGGCCTCGTCGTCCAGCGCGTCCGGATCCCGTCCCGGCCGATCGGCCTCGAGGGGCGCGCCCAGGTGGCGGTGGCGTTCGGCGGCCAGCCGGGCGGTGCCGCGGAAGCGTTCCTCCAGGGCGGTCAGCCGATACCAGGTGTCCTGCGCCCGCCCGAGCGTCGGCGCAGCCTCGGCGTGGGCCGCCTCGAGCTCCGCCTCTCGGTCGCGGGCCGCGTCGAGGTCGATCTCCAGAGTGGTGCGCTCGGCCCGGATCGCCTCCTCGTCGGCCACCTCCCGCGCCAGGTGCGTGCGCTGGGTGAGCAGATCATCGGCCAGCAGCCGCAGCCGGGCATCGCGCAACTCGGCCTGCACACCGGCGGCCCGGCGGGCGATTTCGGCCTGGCGCCCCAGCGGTTTGAGCTGCCGGCGCAGCTCGGTGGTGAGGTCGCTCAGGCGGGTCAGGTTGGCCTGCATCGCGTCCAGCTTGCGCAGCGCCTTCTCCTTGCGCTTGCGGTGCTTGAGGACGCCGGCCGCCTCCTCGATGAAGCCGCGACGATCCTCCGGCCGGGCCTGAAGCACCGAGTCCAGCTGGCCTTGACCGACGACGACGTGCATCTCGCGCCCGATACCGGAGTCGCTGAGCAGATCCTGGATGTCGAGCAACCGGGCGCTCTGCCCGTTGATCTCGTACTCACTGGCCCCGTCGCGAAACATCCGCCGGGTGAGGGCGATCTCGGCGTAGTCCACTGGCAGCGCGCCGTCGCGGTTGTCGATCGTGAGGGTGACCTCGGCCCGTCCAAGGGGGGGCCGGCTGGCGGTCCCGGCGAAGATGACGTCTTCCATCTTGCCGCCGCGCAGCGCCTTGGCCCCTTGCTCGCCCAGCACCCAGGTGATCGCGTCGACGACGTTGCTCTTGCCCGAACCGTTGGGGCCGACGACGGCGGTGATGCCCGGCTCGAAGCGCAGCGTGGTGGCCGAGGCGAAGGACTTGAAACCCTTGAGCGTCAACGAGGTGAGATGCACGGTTCTCCGGGGCGCCGGGCGGGAACCGGGCACGCGGCCGGACCCCGCGGATGGGCGATCACCGGCGAATCTAACTGCTCGACGCGCGCCGACCGGGAGGCGCGCGCTGGGCGGCGAACGCAGGTCCGCCGGGTGGGCCGGGCGGGATCAGGTGAGGGCGGCGGGGTGCTGACCGACGATGCGGCTGAGCTCGGCCTCGACCGACTCGATATCGACCGCGCGATTGGCGGCCGCTTCCGCGCGCAGCTCGCTGACCTCGGCCTGCAGCTGACGCACTCGGGCGCGCAGGCGCGCCAGCTCGAGCGCCTGGAGTTCTGAGGAGGTGGAACCGACGTACCCGAGCAGGGCCCTGGCCATGTGACGGCCTCTCAACGATGAGGGGGTGGAGGTGAGAAGTGCTGCTTTCAGTCGGTGCCGGCGCGGGTTACGCGCAGGTCACGAAACAATGATCGCACCGTGCGGTCGCCGGGGTCAAACACCGCTTCGGCGCGGGCGCGGTTCCGGCTGGCACCGTGGGCAGAAGAAACTCGAACGGTTCATGAAGGCCTCCCTCTGCACCGGGGTGCCGCACCGTCGGCACGGTGCTCCCGGCCGTCCGTAGACGGCGAGGGAGCGGTCGAAATACCCGGATTGTCCGTTGACGTTGACGTAGAGCGTGTCGAAGGACGTTCCTCCCTCGCCCAGCGCCTCGACGAGGACCGCCCGCACGTGCCCGAGCAGCTCGGCGACTGTCGTGGCCCGCAGGGCGCGCCCGAGGCGCCGCCCGTGGAGTCGGGTGCGCCAGAGGGACTCGTCGGCGTAGATGTTGCCAACGCCGGAGACCAGGCTCTGGTCGAGCAACGCCCGCTTCACCGTGCTGGTGCTGCGGCGCAGGCGGCGAGAGAAGGCCCGGTCGTCGAACGCCGGATCGAGCGGGTCGCGGCCGATGTGGGCCACGAGGCCCGGGACCGTCTGATCGGGGACATCCGGCGTGGCCACGAGGTCGTCGAGCACGAGACCGCCGAAGGTGCGCTGATCGACGAAACGCAGCTCCGGCCCGTCGTCGGCGAAGCGGACCCGTGCCCGCAGGTGCACCGGATCTGGCCGCTCGGCGGTCTGCATCAGCAGCTGCCCGCTCATGCCTAGATGGGCGATCAGGCTGGGCTCGCCGACCCGCTCGGCCGCTCGCCCGGCCGCACTCAGCGGCAGCCACAGGTACTTGCCCCGGCGCCGCACGGCGGTCACGGTGAGCCCGGGCAGGCGCTGCTCGAAGTCCTCCCGGCCGAGCCCGTGGCGGCGCACCGCGCGCACGTGCAGGACGTCGACCGCCGCGATCCGCCGGCCGGCGACGTAGCGCTGCAGACCGCGACGGACGGTTTCGACCTCTGGTAGCTCGGGCACGGGCGGATCGGGCGGTGGGCGGCGGGTTCAGCCGGCGCGGCCGACGGCCGCATTCACCGGGTCGGCGGTCGAGCGATCCCGCAGTGCGGTCCACGCCGCCGCGGCGGCGGCCTGCTCGGCCTCCTTCTTGTTACGCCCCACGCAGGCCTCGAAGCGCTCGCCGGCGACCACCGCGCGCGCCGTGAACTCGCGCTCGTGATCTGGTCCGGTGGACTCGATCAGGTAGTCGGGCACGCCGAGACCCATCAACGCGGTGAGCTCCTGCAGGCTGGTCTTCCAGTCCAGCGCCGCGCCCTGGTGGGCTGCCTCAGCCAGGATCGGATCGAAGAGTTCGTGGATCACCCGGAAGGCCGCGGGCACGCCCAGATCGAGATACACCGCGCCCAGCACCGCCTCCAGGGCGTCGGCCAGGATGCTCGGCTTGTCGCGACCGCCGGTGGCCACCTCGCCCCGGCCGAGGCGCAGGTAGGCCCCCAGGCCAGCCGGTCCGATGCCCCGGGCCACCCCCGCCAGCGCGCGCATGTTGACCACGCTGGCCCGCATCTTGGCCAGCCGGCCCTCGGCCAGGTCAGGGAAGGCTCGAAAGAGCGAATCGGTGACCACGATGCTCAGCACCGAGTCGCCCAGGAACTCCAGCCGCTCGTTGTGCGGCAGGCCGCCGTTCTCGTAGGCGAAGGAACGATGAGTCAGCGCTGAGAGCAGCAGTGACGGCTCGAGCTCCACGTTCAGGGCAGCCGCCAGCTCGGCCGGATCCGCAGGTCCGACCGGAGCCGAGGCCCCGCTGGTGCGGGCGCCCCTGGACACGACCGTGGACGTCTTCGGCCGGTCAGACCGCGAGGACCTGCCGCCCGTCGTACTGCCCGCAGTTACGGCACGCGGTGTGGGGCAATTTCTGCTCGCGGCACGCGCGATTCGGGCAGGTGACCAGCGTCGGGGCGGTCGTCTTCCACTGCGCCCGACGGGACCGGGTGTTGCTGCGCGAGGTCTTCCGCTTCGGGACGGCCACCGACTACTCCTGACGTTTCTGGCCGGCCGACGTCGACATCTCTGCCAACGCCGCCCAGCGCGGATCTAGCGATTCATGTGCGTGCCCGGACTCGAGGTCGTCCAGGCGCAGCCCGCACTCCGGACACAAGCCGGAGCAGTCGGGGCGGCACAGCGGCGTGAGGGGAAGACCCAGCACGACGCCGTCTCGCACCACCGGCTCGAGGTCGAGATGGTCGCCCACGATCCGGTAGACCTCGTCCTGCTCCGTCGTGGTGTCGGTGAGGCTGTCCGGGTAGGCGAACAGCTCACAGACGTCCACGCTCAACGACTCGGATACCGGGTCGAGGCATCGCCCGCACTCGCCCCGCAGCGGCGCGGTTAGGGTGCCCGTGACGAGGACCCCTTCGCTCACCGCCTCCAACTGGAGATCGAACTCGAGCAACGCTTCGTCCCGGACGCCGATGACGTCGAGCCCGAGGCCACCCGGGCTGGGCAAGCTGCGCCGCCACGCGCGCATGGAGCCTGGCCGCCGACCCAGGTCCCGGGTGTCGAGGACGTAGGGCGAGCGCAGGTCGAGCGGCTGTGCCGGCCCAGCTTTCTCAGCCGGGTGCGCCCGGTCCGGAGGAAGTGAAGCCACACGACAGGGTAGCCGACGTCCGACACCACCGGCTATTGCGGCATTGCTGACGCCTCAGCCTCAGCCGCCGGCCTCACCGACCTCACCGACCTCACCGACTCCGCCGACTTCACCGACCCCACGGTCGAACAGCGGCTCGCTGATTGACGGGCCGCCGCGGTCCGGGGCGCCGCGGTTGGAGCTGGCGTCTGGGGGCGCCCCGCGCCGCCCGGCCAACTCGGCGCGTCCGCGCTCGGCGGTGGTCGCGCTGCGGTGGAGCACCGTCACGATCTCGGCCAGGGTGCGCTCGGCGTAGTCGTCGGCGTTGGTCCGCAGCGCCTGGGCGTAGCCGCTGGCCTCCCGGCGGCTGAGCGCGGCTTCCTCCTCGGCGGCCTCGCGCACCTGCAC
>JALZBL010000136.1 GCA_030947395.1 Actinomycetota bacterium
CGCCGCCGGACTGACCGCCCCCGCGCAGCTACGCGCCACGGCCGCCGCGCCCGCCACGTGGTATGCGGGCGCCGCCGCGCAGCGGATCACGCCACCGGCGTACAGCGCGGCCGACGATGCCCGTGACTTTCCCCTGTGCAACACCACGGTGTTCAGCGGGGCACGGCACTTCGACTTCGAAGAGCCCTACGTCGACGTCGCCGGCACCGGTTTCTTCGACCCCAACCAGGATCCGTACTGCGACGCCAATGCCAACCATCGCTGGGACGGCCCCTACAACTCCGGAGGCGTGGCCCGCATCTTCACCTGGGTGCTCAGCGACATCTGGGCGCGCGCGCTGGCCATCTCCGACGGCAGCCACACAGTGGTTATCGAGTCGCTGACGTCACAGGGCCTGGGTGGGGAGGACGTCGCGCGTATCCGTTCGGCTGTGAACGGGTACCGCGGGGCATCGGGGACCGCGCCGCCGGTGGTCCAGGTGTTCGTCAGCTCGAACCACAACGAGTCGTCCCCAGACCCGATCGGCATCTACGGCGCGCCCGCCGACCCGACCGGCACCTTCGGCCTCAACTCCGGCATCGACGACTACTACATCTCCTACCTGGTCAACCAGGCCGCCGTCGCCGCACGCAGTGCCGTCGACGCGCTCGTGCCGGCTCACATGCGCATCGGGGAATTCCAGCCACCGGACGTGGCTGCGCGGTTGAGCAACAGCTTCCTCACCACCGACTCCAACGGCGCCGTCACCAGCGGCCCCACCGCCAACGGCACCGCGGAGTCGACCAACACCAAGGCGTTGGTGCTGCAGCTGCTCGACGGCGGCGGCAGCAACATCGAGACACTCTTCAACTGGGCTGCGCACAACCAGCAGACCGGGCACGCCGCTGGCGATGCTGTCGCAGCCGATCCCCATGACGGCAACACACGCAAGCCGATCAACGCGGCTGTGTCGGACGACTGGCCCGGCGTGTTCAGCACAGCCGTGGAGAACGCGCTCGGCGGCCACGCGATGTTCCTTGTCGGCGACAACGGGACCATCGAGGATCCCCATGCGACACCGACGCCGAACCCGGACAACGAGTGCCCGGGGACCGACTTCAACCCTCCGCACGCCCAGCCCAGCGCCGAGGGCTGCGCGACCCTGCCGATCCTCACCGGGACGCGTCTGGCCAACGACGTGCTGAGCCTGGTGGGAGGCGGCGGCTCGCTCGGCACCATGGAGACCGTGGCTCCCCATGCGCTGGCCTGGGCGACGTCGCAGTTCTACGTGCCTCTCCAGAACCAGCTCTTCGTCGCCGCGTTCGGGGCGGGCATCTTCGCCCACCACACCGCGGCCACCGCCTCAGCCTGCCAGGACTCGACCGGGGCCACGCGCACCTGCTTCCGCACCGAGGTGGGCCTGGTCGACCTTGGACCGCAGCTCGAGATGCTCGTCAATCCAGGCGAGGCGTACCCCGCGCTGATCCAGGGGCACCCCTTCGGCCAGGAGCAGATCTCCTGCCCGGAGCGCGCCGAGCCGCCCACGCCGGCGTGGCACGCGGGCGCCGATCACAAGATCGAGGTCGGCCTCGGGGACGACATGATCGGCTACGAGATCCCGGCGCCGGGATGGTTCTCCGACCCGGGCGTGTACGCCGACCCGCTCTGCCCGCTGGGGTCGCAGGCGCAGTCCAACCCATCCGCCGACATCGACCAGCACAACAACTACCACAAGCTGGAGTCGGAGTCGGTGGGGCCGGACGCCGGCAATCTCGTCGACAGCGGCCTGGCCGCCCTGGCCGACTGCGCCGGGGCCGGAACGCTGGCCAGCTGCACGGCCACGGCGGCGGTGTGCCAGGGCGGTCCACGCACCATCGAGCCGGGGCGCTTCCTCCTGGCGGACGGCAGCTTCACGCGCAAGGGTCGCGACGGGCCGGTGGGCCTGTGGGTGCTGCCCTGCGGGAGCACCGCGTTCACCCCAGGCAGCGGCACGCTGATCTCGATCAGCGGCATCGGCAGCTTCGGCACCACGCCGGTCGCCGCCACTGGGGTCTTCATGGACTTCGACGGCAGGCCCCAGTCCGGGCCGGACATCAACACCCGCGGGATGTCGGCGACCGGTCCCGGGGGCACCATCACCCGGTACTTCGTCGACCCGTACCTGCCCCTGACCGGGAGCTCCCCGGGGCCGGCCGGCCCCACCGTGGCCATGGCCGAGAGCCCCGGCACCGCCGCGCTCCTCCTCCTGCTGCCGGTGGCCGTCGGGCTGGCCGGGCGGCGAACTCAGCGCCGGCGCCGGTAGACGGCAGCGCAAGGAATTGTCCACAGGGACGTTTCTATCTGTGGGTCGGCGGTCGCACGGCTGACGAGAGAGCACCTGCCTTTCAGGAAGGGAGACCGAGGCGGGGGGGACGCACTCCCTGCGATTTTCGCGCTGGCGCCGCCCGACCCACCAGCTCGGCCCCTGCCGGCCGTGCCCCATCGATCAGACTCGCGGCATGGCTGACGTGAGGCCGCTGCGCGGGATCCGTTTCGACCCCAGGGTGGTCCACCTCGGCGGGGTGCTGGCGCCCCCCTACGACGTCATCGACGAGACCCAGCGCGACGAGCTGTACGCGCGCGACCTGCGCAACGTCGTGCGGATCGACTTCGGCAGCGATCTCGCCGGCGACGAGGCCGGGATCGGCGACCGCTATACACGGGCGGCGGAGCACCTCCGGGCGTGGCTGGACCTGGGTGTTCTGGTCAGGGACGCGGAGCCCGCCTTCTATGTCACCGAGCACCACTTCGCGGCCCCCGACGGCTCGCCGCACGTGCGCCGCGGAGTCATCGCCCGGGTGCGGGCCACCGGGTGGGGGGAGAGCGACCTTCGCCCGCACGAGCACACCCTGCGCGGACCCAAGGAGGACCGGCTCGCCCTGATGCGGGCCACGGCCACCCAGACCAGCCCGGTCTTCGCGGTCTGGCGGGGAACCGACAGTATCCAGCCTGTGCTGGCCGACGTCTGCCAGGGGCCGGCCGCGGCGGGCGGCCGCACCGACGGGGAGCTGGGTTCGGAAAAGCACCTCCTCTGGGTCGTCGATGACCCCGCCCGGGTGGGTGCCATCCGCGAGGGGTTCGCCGGCGCGCGCCTCTACATCGCCGACGGCCACCACCGTTACGAGACCGCCGCCGCCTACGCCGCCGAGCGCGCCGCCGCCGGCGACGGCCCCGAGGCCGACTCACAGTTCGCGCTCGTCTACATCTGTGACGCCGCCGACCCGGGAATCAGCCTTCTGCCGACGCACCGGCTGCTGCTCCCCCGGGCGGGCGCCGCGTTCAGCCTGGACGACCTTTGGATGCGGCTCGAGGATGAATGGGACGTGTCGCCCAGCGACGGGCTCGCCGCGGCCGGGGCTGCAGCCGCAGCGGTGTGCGGTGAGCGCCATTCGTTCGGGGTCCGGGCCAGGGACGGCGCGGCGGTGCTCTCGCGACCACGAGACGCGACCGAGTCCCCGCGCGAGGGGCTCGACGTCGTGGTGCTGCAGGAGCAGGTGCTGCGCCCGGCGGGCGCCGACGACGACGCCATCCGCGAGGGCGCGCTGAAATACACACGCTCACTGACCGAGGTCGACCGCGCGGTCGCCAGCGGTGACGCGGTCCTCGGCTTCGTCGTCAACCCGGCGACGACCGCGGAGATGATCGCCGTGGCCGACGCCGGCGAGGTGATGCCGCAGAAGTCGACGTACTTCTACCCCAAGGTCCCCACCGGGCTGGTGCTCTCGCCGATGTAGGTGCGCGTGGACCCCGTTGTGGACGGCCGCGCTCGCGGGGGATACGCTCCACTCCTCTCTCTGAATACGGGTATCGAGGGCTCCGATGGCGCAGCCACGACCGGCCACTCTTCCCGGCTGGGTCAGCGTGGTCGAGGCCGGCGATGAGCAGTTGCGTTCGCTGCTGTCCTCCCGCCTCCTCGATCGCCGCGGGTTCCTGGGCGGCGTGGGGCTGGCGCTGTTCTGTGCAGCGTGCGGCATGCCGGCGGCGTCGCCGAGCGCGTCGTCAGCGGCAACGATCCACGACACCCTCCACGGTGCGGCGGTGCCGGCAACGCAGCGTATCCCGGCAACCGTTCTGCAGCGCCTCGCCAGCGCCTACGACGGCACCTGGAAGGGGCGGTGGATCAACCCGCAGGGCACCGGGACGGCAACGGTGCAGTTCGCGATCGACCTGGGGCGACGGGTTGCGACCACTGACATGCAGGTCGATGGCATTCCATTCGGGCACGCACCGCTGCCGCATGTGATCGTCGAGGTGTTCCTCGACGGCTACTCGTACGACGCGACCGACATCAGTTACGACCTCGAGGGGTTCGGGGCCATCACGATCCATCGCGGCGGCGGCGGCACCGGAACGGGAACACTCAGCAAGCCGGTGTATGACACATCGGTGCAGAAGCTGGATGTGACCGCCCGCTACCTGGAGGGCCGCGGCGCCGACATGACCTACGAGTGCACGCTCAGCGACGGTACGACCACCTTGGGGGCGGTGCGCTGGTCGCGAAATGGGGACGCCGTTCCCACTTTGCCGTCGAGCGCAGCGCTCGGGCTGGAGGCGTTTGTTCACGGCGATTACGCCGCCAGCCTTCTCACCGCCCCCGAGCTGACCGCTGCGCTGGGCCGGAACATCGGCGCGCTGACGGCCAATGGCGGACGGGCGGGGTACGCGCCTGGCGTCGACCTCAGCAACGCCAGGGCCGCCAACACGTCCGGCGACCAGCTGGTCGTCCAGATCACCATCTTCCGGCTGGCGACGCCCGCGGCCGCGCTCGAGTACCTGCGGACCACCCTGGCACCCAACGTTCCGGCGGGCAACTACATCAGCGGCCTCGGCGACATTGCTTACGTCCAGCCATCCGTCCCCGACGTGTTCGTGCTGCAGCGGCGCGAGATTGCCGACATCCAGGTGCTGGACCCCACCGGCAGGAACGTCGCTGCGGAGAAGGCTGTGGCGCGGGCGCTGCTCACCCGACTGGGAGCCTGAGCGCCCAGGTGGCGGCAGCAGATGCCGACCACCCCCGGCCGCGTAGGATCGCCGCATGTCACGCCGCATCGCCATCTCCGTCGACGACGACATCCTGGATGCGCTCAACGCGCACACCCGCGGATCGCCTCTGAGCCGCAGCGAGCTCGTCAACGTGGCATTGCGGCGCTTTCTGCGCGCGGAACGCCGCGTCGCCCGGCTGCACGTCAACGGCGCCGAGCAGGCCCGTGGCATCGCCAGCGGCACCGTCCCCTCGCACCGCCTCGAGGGGCACCTGCTCCGGATGCGCCACGGCCCCTGGGAGAATTGACCGGGGCGTTTGGAGCGCCCGGCCGCCGGGTAGGTACACAGAGGACCCACCAGGAGACGATTTGCCCATCTACGGTTACCGCTGTCAGTCGTGTCAGCATGAGTTCGAGACGCAGCAGCCGATGAGCGATCCGCCGCACGCTGACTGCCCGGACTGCGGCGGTCCCGGCACGCGCCTCTTCTACCCCACCGGCATCCTCTTCAAGGGCAGCGGTTTCTACAAGACCGACAGTCGCTCGACACCGGCAGCGGCCGCGCCCGCCACCACCGACGGCGCCAAGCCCGAGGCCGGCGCTTCCAAGCCCGAGTCCGGTGCTGGCGCCG
>JALZBL010000137.1 GCA_030947395.1 Actinomycetota bacterium
ACCTCGGCGACCTCGGGACCGTAGCCGTGGCCCGGGAGCTTCTCGCCGGTGGTCTTCTCCTCACCGGCGACGTTCACGACCAGTCGATCCGGATAGTAGAACGGCCCGGACAGCCGCAGCCAGCCCTCGGTTCCCACCACCAGCCCATGTCCGGGCGTCGCCGACAGGGTGGTGCAGCTGATGTGGGCGAACCGTCCGTCGGCGTATCCCCACTGCATCGCCGTGGTGACGTCGGAACCGGTGGGCGACCGCGCTCCGGTGGTGAAGACCGTCTCCGGCGGCCCGAGGAACAGCCAGGCGAAGGTGGCCGGGTACACGCCGAGGTCGAGCAACGCCCCGCCGCCGACCGCCAGATCGTAGAGGCGGTTCTCCGGGTCGAACGCGAACCGCTGGCCGTGGTCAGCCGTGACGCTCAGGATGCGCCCGAGCTGACCCGAGGCGGCGATCTCCTGGGCCCGGCGCACGACCGGGTTGCAGCGCATCCACATCGCTTCCATGCAGAACAGGTCCCGGGCCCGGGCTTCGGCGAAGATCTCCCGGGCCTGGGCCGCGTTGAGCGTGAACGCCTTCTCCACGAGGATCGGCTTGCCGCCGCGCAGCGCGAGCAGAGCGTCCCGATGGTGCTGAGCGTGCGTCGTCGCGACGTAGATGACGTCGACGGCGGGGTCGGCCACCAGCTCCTCGTACGAGCCGTGCGCGCGGGTGCTGGAGTCCGCGCCGAGTCCTCGAGCCAGATCAGCCGCGCGCTTGCCGTCGCGGGAGCCGATCGCGGTGACTTCGCTGTCCGGGGAGGACTGGATGTCCACGCCGACGCTGGCCGCGATGCGCCCGGCACCGAGGATGCCCCAGCGCACCGGTCGACGGTCGTCGAGGGGAGGGGGCATGCGGCAAACCTATCGGGCGTCGCCACCGTCCACTCGAGCGATCTGGGCGACGGCACCGCCGTCGGCATCCGACGGGCGCGGCGCGGGGCCAGGAGCAACTCCCAGATGAGGGTTGCCGTGGCGAGCGCGGCGACGAAGAGCCCGTACCCGATCGCGGTGCGGAACAGGCCCGCGTGGGTCGCAAGCTCCCCGGCGGTAATGGCCGGGATGCTCAAGCCCAGGTAGCTCACCGCGTACACCGCGGAGATCAGTTCCGCGCGTTCGTGTGCTGCCGCCAGCTGGGACACCGCCCGGAACGCCCCCAGGAACGTTGAGCCGAAGCCCGCTCCGCCGATGAGCGTGCCGACGACGAAGGTGGCCAGCGACGACGTCGCCATGGCGGTCACTTCGGTCAGCGCGCCGACGACGAGGACCGCGGTCCCGAGCCGGACGATGGCGCCGGGCGGCAGGTTGCGCGCGGCGAGGGACGCCCCGCAGCCGGCCGCGGCGAACAGCCCGAGCACCAGGCCGGCGACGGCGATGTTCGACACGCCGAAGTCCGCTCTCAGCACGGACGGACCGATCGAGAGGAACAAGCCACCGAGGGACCATGTCGCGACGAACGCCGGGGTGGCGCCGGCGAAGGCCGCCCGGGCGGCGGCGGGAACCGCGACCCGCGGGCGCAGTGACGCAAGCCCACCGGCGGTTCGCGACACCGTTTCCGGCGCAGCCCACACCGCCCCGGCGAGTACCACGAACAAGGACAGCAGGATCACGAAGACCAAGCGGGTCGGCGCGGGCGCGTACTGCACCAGCAGGCCCGAGCCGATCGCCCCGGCGGCCAGACCGGCGGTCGGGGCGGTGCTGTTGACCAGCGACCCCAACCGCGAGCCGTCCGTCGGCTGAAGGTCCAGCACGTACGCGGCAAGCACGCCCGCCGCCGCGCCGGTGGCCAGCCCCTGGACAACCCGGCCCGCGAACAGCCATCCGACGCCGTCGGCGGCCAGGAACAGGCCCATGGCCAGCGCATCCAGCAGCAGCGCGCCGACCAGTACCGGCCGGCGTCCGAGGTGATCGGACAGGCCGCCGACCGTGAGCAGGCTGACCAACAGGGCCAGGACGTAAACGGCGAAGATCACCGTGAGGGTGATCGCGGAGAAGCCGTAGCGGGCCTGGTAAACGGCATACAGAGGGGACGCCGCGCTGGAAGCGGCCAGCAGCACCGCCGTGGTCACGCCGGCCAGCCAGAAGGCCGCCGGGCGAGGCAGCTGCGGCCCGTGGGCCGGGCGCGGTGGCGCGACCGCCGGGGAGGTGACGAGAGTGGACATCGAGCGCTCCGATCAACCGAACGGCGAGTACTGTTCGAGGCAAGTCGAACAATTCAAGCCGGGCGTTGCGGCCGTTAGTTCCAGAAAGGTCGAACTGTGACCGGAGACACTGACGTCCGGCAGTTGCCGCATCCGGACGTGGCTGACGTAGGCGTCACCGAGGTGCTGTTCGCGCTCAGCGACGACTCGCGACTCGACCTGGTCCGCCGGCTGGCCGACGGCCCGTTGACGGTGGCCCAATGCCAGGCCGTCGAGGGCCAGGTCCCCAAATCCACGTTGTCGCACCACCTGCGCACGCTTCGACAGTCCGGCCTGGTGCGCAACGATCCGGCCGGTCGGCAACGCACGATCTCGCTGCGGCGCGCCGAGTTCGACGCCCGGTTTCCCGGCCTGCTCGACTCGGTCCTAGCCGCGCGGTGACCGGCCCCGCGGCGAACGTCGGCCATTCGCCGTCAGCAGGCACCGGGTGAGACGAGTGAGCAGAGCGGCCGCCCGGTCGGGGTCTTCGGCGGCGCCACCGAACTGGTCGTAGGTCGTGAAGCTGGTCACCGCAGTCAGCAGATCGGCCGTGTGGCTTTCCTCGGTGGACTCCTGGAGGCTGCCGCCGACGCGGGCGAGGACCGCGCGAAACTGGTCCCGGCGCCAGCCTTCACGCCGGTGCAGCAACTCGGCGATGGCGGCGTCCTCGTAGGCGGCGGCGAACAACCCCCGCAGCAGCGCTCGCTCGGCGTGCCAGAACCGGCAAGTCGTGGCGATGATCGCTTCCAGCGCAGCCGAAGGGGCCAGGTTGTCGGTCTCTGCGACCAGGCGATCCATATGGTCGCGAGCGACCACTTCGTCGAGGACGGCTTCGATCAGCGCGGTGCGCGACCCGAACTGGTTGTAGACCGTAACCCGGGTGACGCTTGCCGCCGCCGCCACCTCCTTCATCGTCCACTGCCGGGGATTCGGGTCGCTGAGTGCCGCCCGGGCGGAACGCAGGACGGCCGATCGGGTGACCGTCACGCCGCGAGCCCGAGCGCCTTCATCACCAGCCACGGCTCGCTCCCGTCTTGACATTGTGTAAAGCATGACTATACATAGTGTCAAACGAGCTGATTCGGGTGGGGACGCATGCTGGTGCAGATCTGTGGCCTGCCGGGGACCGGAAAGACGACGATCGCCGGGCGCCTGGCCGACCAGCGCGCGGTCGTGCTGTTGCGCATCGACGCCATTGAAGCGGCGATGTGGCGCAACGGACTGACGGCTGAGCAGACGGGGATCGCGGCGTACTCGGTGGCCCACGCCATCGCGTTGCCCCATCTGCGGCGGGGCTTCATCGTGCTCGCCGACGCAGTGAGCGCGGTCAGCGCGGCCCGCGACGGCTGGCGGGCGACGGCTGAACTGGCCGCCGTCCCGCTGCGGGTGATCGAGACCGTCTGTCCAGATCCCGAGGAGCACCGCCGGCGGGTCGAGGGTCGCGTCAGTGACTTGGCCGGCTTCGAGATGCCGTCCTGGGAGCGGGTACAACTCGGGGCGGCCGACTACGAAGCCCGCACGGACGAGCGACTGGTCCTGGATACCAGCCGCGATCTGCAGGACAACGTGGACGAGGCGCTGGCCTATCTGGATCAATGACGTACGGCATCAATGACGTACGTGGCCGCGGCGTCGGGGCGTCGTCACCCCGTTTCGACGTCGTCAGCTTTAACCGCGGACCAGGCCGGCGAACTCGTCGTCGAGGCCGCCGCGCGGCCACGACGATGCTCGGTCAGGAAGGTTCCGGGACCGGGACGGTGTCCTTGCCCGGTAGGTACTGTTCGGCCGACGGTTCGATTGACGTTTCGGCCGAGCCGCGAGCTCCCAGCGCGGTGGCGACGAGTTCGGCCTGTTGGGTGGCGTGCACGCTGGCCGATCCGACCGCCGGCGACGCCGACGCCGGCCGGGCCGCGAAACGCAGCAGACGGCCGTCCAGGCGTCCGGGCAGGTTGAGGGCGATGAACGCCCAGGCGCCCTGGTTCGAAGGTTCCTCCTGGGCCCAGAGCAGTTCGGCGTCGGGGAACCGGCCGATCTCGGCGGCGATCCCATCGGCCGGCAGCGGATACAGCTGTTCCACCCGCACCAAGGCGACGTCGGTGCGGCTCTCCTTCGCCCGCGCCGCGGCCAGGTCGTAGTAGACCTTGCCGCTGCACAGCACCACCCGGCGCACCGCAGCGGGATCGGCCGTGACGTCGCCGATCACCGGAGCGAATGTCCCGGACGTGAAGTCCTCGAGCTGACTGACCGCCGCCTTGAGCCGCAGCAACGACTTCGGCGTGAACGCCACGAGCGGGCGCCGCACGTCGGAGAGCCCTTGCCGGCGCAGCAGGTGGAAGTAGCTGGCCGGCGTCGAGGGCACGGCGATGGTCATGTTGTTCTCGGCCGCCAGCTGGAGGAACCGTTCCGGACGTCCGGACGAGTGGTCCGGCCCCTGGCCCTCGTAGCCGTGCGGCAGCAGCAGGCTCAACGAGCTGCGCTGGCCCCACTTGGCTTCACCCGAGGAGAGGAACTCGTCGATGATCGTCTGCGCTCCGCCGGCGAAGTCGCCGAACTGAGCCTCCCAGCACACCAGGGCGTCGGCGTTGGCGACGGAGTAGCCGTACTCGAAGCCCATCGCCGCGAACTCACTGAGCAGCGAGTCGTAGGCGCGAAAGGCGGCCTGCTCCGGCGACAGGTTGCGCAGGGGCGTGTACTCCTCGCCGGTGTCGCGATCGACCAGCACCGAGTGGCGCTGGCTGAACGTGCCGCGGCGGGAGTCCTGGCCGGCCAAGCGCACCGGCCGTCCGTCGAGCACCAGCGATCCGAAGGCGAACAGCTCGCCGGTGGCCCAGTCGACGTCGCCGGCCGTGGCCATGCCGATCCGCTTGTCGATGGTCGGCTTCAGCCGGGGGTGGATCGTGAACCCGTCCGGCAGGCTCGCGTAGGCCTCCCCGATCGTCTTGATGACGTCGAGGGACGTCGCGGTGGTGAAGGGCGTGCTGCTCGGCTCGGGGTTCATCACCGGCTCGGGCGCCGGACGCCCGGTGGCGTCGCGGGTCTCGTTGAACACCTTTTCCAGCTGGGCGTGGAAGTCCTTGAGCGCGGCCTCGGCTTCGGTGACGGTGATGTCGCCGCGACCGACCAGCGCCTCGGTGTAGAGCTTTCGCACGCTGCGCTTGTGATCGATGATGTCGTACATCAACGGCTGGGTGAACGAGGGGTTGTCCGCCTCGTTGTGCCCGCGCCGGCGGTAGCACACCATGTCGATGACGACGTCCTTCTTGAACTCCCGGCGGTACTGCACCGCGAGCTTGGCCACCCGCACGCAGGCCTCGGGGTCATCGCCGTTGACGTGGAAGATCGGCGCGCCGATCATCCGGGCCACGTCGGTGCTGTAGAGCGT
>JALZBL010000138.1 GCA_030947395.1 Actinomycetota bacterium
CTCCCCCGCGACGGCGACTGTCACGGTGGCGAACTCGGTGGAGCTCAGCTCCGCGATCTCGAGGGTGAGAGCGCGCAGGTCGGAATCCAGGGTGGCGGCCAGCGGCCCGGCCATCTCCGGCTTCCAGACGGTGATGCGGTGCTCGTACCCCGAGCGCAGCGACGTCTCGGCCGCCGTCACATGAGCGACCAGCACATTGGCGGCGCTGCCGAATGCCTCGGCGAGCAGCGATTCCCACCGGTTGGTGTCCCGCCGGGCGTGCTGGATCGCGGCGACCTCGTCCTTGCGGCTCGCCGTCGCCGAGGTGTCACCGGCGGCGGTACTCAAGACGTCGGCGACGAGCCGCTCGCCGGCCTCCAGCGCTCCGTCGGTGACCCGGCACAGGTTCATCAGCCGGATCCACTGCCGGCGGCCGGCGACCTCGTCGATCAGTGCCCGCTCGAGCCGGGGAAGCCCCGAATCGGCTCGCATCACCCGGGCGCCCTCCTCGTCGCCGAGCGATTCCAGTTGCTGGGCCAGCCGGGCCGTCGCGCTGGAGACCGGATAGATCTGCAGCGGGCCGTCGACCCCGCGGATCCGGACCTCCTCCAGCAACGCAGAGGACTCGTCGGCCACCGTGCGCCAGCTGGGATGATTGTCGGTTTTGGTCATCACAATCTGGACCGACTCGACCCGCTCGCGCGCCTCCTTCAGGAAGTCCACCTCGGGCCTGGAAATGGGTGCGGAGGAGTCCAGTACGAACAGCAGTGCGTCGGCGTGGCGCAGATGATGCAGGGCGATCTTGCGGTGAACGGGATCCAGGCCCCCGACACCGGGGGTGTCGATCAGGTCGAGGCCGGCCTTCAGCAGCGGGGAGGGCCACCAGGCCCTGACCAGGGTGACTTCCTTGTCGTTATCCGGGTTGCCCCAGGTGGAGGCCCAGTCGGCGAGCTGTTCGACCGGGATCGATTGCCCATCGGCCGGACCACCCTCGTAGAACACGGTTGCCGCGGGCGTCTCCCAGTACGAGATCTCCACCGCGACGGCGGTGGCCACGCCGACGTCCACCGGTGATAGCTCCGGTGCTCCGATCAGTGCATTGATCAGCGACGACTTTCCCCGCTTGGTCTCGCCGACGACCAGCACGGCCGCCGGTGACGGCGTGGCCAGCAGTTGCAACTCGGCCGTGACGCGTTCTGCGTCCGCCGGCAGCCCGACGCCCTGCAGTTCGGCCAGGACGTCGCTGACGAGACCGCGGATGCGCTCGCCCGGCAGCGGGTTGCTGGAATCGGCCACGTCACTCCCTCTCGCCGCTGGATGGCGGTCCCTCGGACAGCGCCACGTAGATCAGCCGGTAGGACCTGCGGAGCACGTCGGCGACCCGCACGACGTCGCCGGAGGCGGCCGGGTTGGACATCAGCGCCTGCATCGCCTGGGCAGCGGTGCGCGCGGTCAGAGCCAGCTCGACCGGCGATGCGTCCTCTGGTTGGCCCAGCTTGCCAGCGGTCGTGCGAGACATGGTGACCTGGTCCAGCCGCGTCGAAAGGCTCTCCGGCAACTGTGCACCTCCGGCTCGCAGACCTAGGGCGAAGATCTCCCGGAGTGGATGCAGCTGCGCCGAACCGGACAGGCCGGCGAGGACGGAGCGAAGCCTCGAGTCACCTTCGGCTTCGGCGCGCAGGCCCACCTGCTCGAGCAGCGCGATCGCACGCTGGGCCTTCAACGCGTCTACCTGGCTGGCCAGGTCGCTGCGCAGCATGGCCAGAAGCGCCTCGATGCCCGATCGCTCGCGAGCGGCGGCGACCACCGAGGCCGCCGTCACCGGCCCCTTGTTCGCATCGGCGATGGCCTGGACCAGCCCCCACAGACCGAGTGCATCCAGCAGCCGGCCACGGGCATGGACAGCGACAACCGGATCGACCTCGGGGTCAGGGCTGCGCAGCCGGTCGGCCGATGCGAGCAGCCGCAGCTGGGTCGCCGCCGGCAGTTGCGCCAGGGCCTCCAGGGCCTCGGCATCGGCAGCCGACACGATGCCCGGCACGGCCGCGGTCTCCGCGAGCAGCGCGATGAGCGGGACGATCCCGGCCACCCGGCCGCGCACCTGCGGGCGGGACTCCAGGTCCGCTGCCAGCCGCCGGGCGGCCGCCCAGCAGTCGACGTTGTCGAGATGGCTGACGAGGGTGTCGACCCGGTTCAGCACGCCGACAACGTTGACGCAGCGCCCCCACGGCTGTGCGGCGAGCTCGGCGAAATCGGCGATGGCCTGCACGGAGGTGGCGTCCTCGCGGTCCATCAGGAAGACCAACGCCTCGGCGCCGCGGATCCGGGAGCGGGTGACGCCGTCGGCGGCGGTGAGCAGAGCTCCGGTACGGGCATCGGCATCGGCGTGCATCCCGGCCAGGCCCGGTGTGTCGACCACCTCGAACGGCGTCGCCGCGGGCCAGCGATCCACGGCGACGTCGATCGAGACCACGTCCTCTTCGCGTACGCCCGGGAGCTTGGCGGGCAGCCGCCCATCAACCAGTTGAAGGGGGCGACGCGGCGCATCACGCATCACCAGCTCGCCGGCCAGACTCCGGCCACGGCGGAACGAGGCGACGATGCGCGTCGTCTCACCCGCCCCCGTCGGGGCGATCCGCCGCCCCAGCAAGGCATTGACCAGCGTGGACTTGCCCTTGCTGATCCGGCCACCCACCGCTACCCGCAGCGGCCTGGTCAGACCGTCGGCGGCGAGGGAAACCGGGTCGTACGCCGGGTGGTCTTCGCCCAGTTCAGCGGCGAGTTGGGTCAGTGCCCGGTAGACATGCGCGCACAGCGGGCGGTTTTCCAGCTGCGCGGTGTTCGTCGCGTCGGGTGCGTCACGCAGCGCTGCCATGGCCCCCTACTTGTTGCGCAACCGCGACAGCACCCGAAGAGCAATCGGGATAAGGATCAGGGCACCGCCGGCCTCCACGTGCCGGAGCACGCCGGGGTCGCCGGGCTTCGGGTGTAGTCCGGCCGGCAGTCCGGCACCCGTCGGAGCGGGGGCAGCGCCGGTGGGAGCAGTCCCCGTGGCAGCAGTGGGAGCAGCACCTGTCGGAGCAGCACCCGTGCCCGCGTCCGCGGCAGCGTGCGCCGGCTCGGGTAGCCCGGCCTGCTTGTACGCGTCGACCGGGTCGCCGAGGTCGGCAGCCTTCGCCACCTGGTCGGTTGCTGCTGCGGAGCCAGTGGCGACGATCGCCACGTCGCCGGCCGCGTGCCAGGCGGCCGAGAACAGCGACCACGGGATCGTGTAGTCGCCACCGCCGGTGGGCTGGCCGGGATCGTTCAGGGACACCCAGGTGGTGCCGTTCTCATCGGTGTGGATGCCGGTGACAACGACGGCGTGGTCCGCGCCGGCGCCGGGGACTCCGCGCCAGATGTCGCTGGAGTCCAGGCCGACGATCGGCTGTGCACCGAGGTCGAGAAGCTTCTCGAGGTTCTGCATGTCAAGGTGCTGGTACGTGCCGGCGTCCAGACCCATCTTCTCTATCAGCGGCTCGACACCATTCGCATCGATGCCGCTCACGGTGCCGTCGGCATTGGTTTTCTGCACACCGATTGACACCGCCGCCGCCTCGACATCGGCTTCGCTAAAGTGGACGCCGGTCAGCGACTCGATCACCATCTTGACGCTGTTGTCGACGCACAGACCGTTGATGGACTGCGGTTCCCACACCCTGGCCGCGCCGGTCGGGTCCCCGTGTGTGTCTACCCACGGCGTGATGCCGGCGGGGTCGGCCAGGTGCACCCCCGTACTGGTCGGGTCGGCCGCCGTGGGGTCCGTCGTGGTGGTGTCGCCAGTGTGGTCTGTGGTGGTCGGCCCGGCGGGCTGTCCAGCCGGGATGACGCCCGGGTCGGTGGAGTGGTCGGTCGGCTGCGCTGTGTTTGGGCCGCCGGGCTGGCCGGCCGGAATGACGTCGCCGCCTTCGCGCAGGCCGGCGCTCAGGTGCTGGACGAACCTCACGTCCGCCGAGTCGATCGTGTCGATGTTCTGCTGGATGAGCTTTACGACCTGCGGGTCGTGCACGTCGCCCAGTAGGTCGACGAACACAGCACGCGCGTCCGCCAGCTGGCCGTTGGCGTCGTGCGGCATGGGCTTGCCCGGCTCCAGGTAGTGCCAGTACTGCTCGGCGACGAGCAGCGCCTGACGCTGCGCTGCCGCGACGGTGTCGTGAACGGCGTCTCCCGTGGTGACCAGCGGAGGCACCTCAGAGGCTTGGCCGGCTTGGCCGGCGGCGGGGGCCGCTCCGACGTCGCCCTGGCCGGATCCGGCCGGGGCGGCCGCGTCCGTGGTGGCCGGCGCGGTGGCCGGCGAGGTGGCATCCTGACCACCCGCGGCGGGCGCACTTCCACCGGACACTGCGGCGGTCGCCGCTTCGTCGATGCGCCAGTTGCCGTCCTCGTGCTCGTCGCGCATGATCGCGACCTGGCCGTTGGGCCCGTGCACGAACAGGGTGTCCGCGACGGAGTCGAAGTTGGTGTCGAGGAGCCGCGATGCGCCGCCGCCGGCCAACGGAACGTCGACGTAGAACGCACCCTCGCCGTCGGGGTGGGCGACGCCGACGGTTTGCTTCTGGCCGTCGGGGTTCACCCAGACGAGGTTCTCGCCGGCGGCGGGGTCGGGTACGCCGGAGCCCGGATCGGGGCTCGGGGTGCCCGCGCCAGGGTCGGGCCCTGGGCTGCTCGGATCGGATGATTGAGGAACGCCCGGGTCAGCCGCTTGGGGGGACCCCTGGTCGGGGGCGCTCTGCGTCGGCGATGTCGACGGGTCAAGACCCTGGTCCGGGACCGGGTTGTGCGCGTTCGGATCGGTGTGGGTCGGTTGATCGGGCGTGAAGACCGGCGTGCAGCAGGAGCAGCTGATGCCGTGGACGACCGGGGTGTCGAAGGTCTGCTCGGTCATTTCGGGCTCCCTTTGCTAGAGCCGGCTCCGGACCGGCGTGACGAGTGCTGGTGCTACGACGTGGTTCGGCCGGCCGCGGTTCCGGGCCAGCCGCCCGTCAGGCGCTGCCCTCCGCGATCGCGACGAAGCTGGCGAGGCTCGCCAGGTGCTTCTTTTTCAGTGCCTTGGTGGCTAGCCACCCGCCGAGAGCTTCACCGCCCGACTGCGGAATCTCGCTGGTCAGCGACAGGGTCGACGACCCAGGTCCGGCCGGCACGATCTCAAAGACGACCGTCTGCTTTTGATTCTTGCCGATCACCTGTACGACACTGATCGTCCGAGGTGGATCGACCCGCGAACTCAGGGCGCGGGCCAGGAATCCGTTGTCGGTAAAGCGCTGATGCAGCCGCGCGAAACCCTGCTCCGCAGATGCGGCGACCGGAGCGGCCGCAGAGAACTTCGCCATTGACATACCCCCCTCACCCGGCCCAGCGTCGAGCGAGTGTTGCACAGGGACAATCAGCCTGTCAGAGGATTGACGGAGTCGGTTCCCGCGCGTGGGATGCGCCGGCGGGTCAGGGGCAGGTCGGCATTCCTACGGCCGAGACGGCATCCCCGACGGCGATCTCCCGGGTATGGGAGAAGCCGAACGTTCTGTAGGTCACGGTGACTGTCGTGCCGGAGCTGACCAAACGAGGGTCGGC
>JALZBL010000139.1 GCA_030947395.1 Actinomycetota bacterium
GCGCAGGGTCACCTCGGTGATCACGCCGAGCGTTCCCTCCGAGCCGACGAACAGTTTGGTCAGCGACAGGCCCGCGACATCCTTCAGCCGGGGCCCACCGAGGCGCACGGCGGTGCCGTCGGCGAGCACCACCTCCAGGCCGAGCACGTAGTCGCTGGTGACGCCGTACTTCACGCAGCAAAGGCCCCCGGCGTTGGTGGCGACGTTGCCCCCGATCGAGCAGATCTCGAACGACGAAGGGTCCGGCGGGTACCACAGTCCGTGCGCCGCCGCGGCCTGCTTGACGTCCACGTTGAGCCGGCCGGGTTGCACCACCGCCGTGCGCGTGGCCGGGTCGACCGTGATCGCCTGCATCCGTTCCGTGGTCACCACGATGCCGCCGGAAACCGCGCTGGCCCCACCCGACAGGCCGCTGCCGGCGCCGCGCGGTACCACCGGGACGCCGTGGAGGGTCGCCCACCGCAAGGCGGCCTGCACGTCGTCGATGCCCTGGGCCCGAACCACCGCCCGCGGAGTCACGGCCGCCGGATCGCGGGCCCAATCCTGCCGGTAGGTGGCAGTGACGTCCGGGTCGGTGACGACGACGTCCGGGCCGAGTTCGTCGACCAACTCCATCATTACTGGATCGCCGGCTTCGGTCATACCGCCCGATTCTGCTCCGGCGCGGGGCGGGATCGGCGGGAAACCCTGACCGGCCGGGTTCTGCCGCCAAAACCGATCGGGTCGCCGACGCGGCTCGGGCAGACTGTCGCAGCGTGGGATACGTGGACGTCACCGGGGTGCGCCACCAGCTCTCCGACGGCCGGCGGCTGCTCGACGACGTCGCATTTCGAGTGGGCGACGGTACGAAGGCCGCGCTGGTCGGGGCCAACGGCGCGGGCAAGACGACACTGCTGCGGATCGTCGCCGGCGACGTGGTCCCGCAGGCCGGAACCGTGGCGCGCACCGGTGGCCTGGGCGTGATGCGGCAGTTCATCGGATCAGTGCGCGACGCGAGCACGGTGGAGCAGTTCCTGCTCGGCCTCGCCCCGGCCGACCTGCGCGCGGCGCGGTCCGAGCTCGAGGCCAGCGAGCTGGTCTTGATGGAACGCGACGACACCCCCGCCCAGATGCGCTACGCCCGGGCCCTGGCCGGCTGGGGCGACGCTGGCGGCTACGACGCCGAGGTGCGCTGGGACACGGTGACGGTGGCCGCGATCGGCGTGCCGTTCGAGCGGTGCAAGTACCGGGAGATATCAACGCTGTCCGGCGGCGAGCAGAAACGGCTGGCCCTGGAGGCGCTGCTGCGCGGACCGGACCAGGTGCTCCTGCTCGACGAGCCCGACAACTACCTCGACGTTGCGGGCAAGCGCTGGCTCGAGCAACGGTTGCTGGAAACGCCCAAGACGGTCCTGTTCGTCAGCCACGACCGCGAGCTGCTGGCCCGGGTAGCCGACCGCATCGTCACCATCGAGGGCGGCACGACGTGGGTCCACGGCGGCGGGTTCACCGATTACCACCGCGCCCGGGCCGATCGGCACGAGCGGATGGCCGAGGTGCGCCGGCGGTGGGACGAGGAGCACGCCCGGCTGATCGAGCTGGTCCGCACGCTGCAGCAGCAGGCCAAGATCAGTCCAGACATGGCCTCGCGGTACAAGGCCATGCAGACCCGGCTGGGCAAGTTCGAAGCCGGCGGTCCGCCGCCCGATCGCCCCGCGTTCGACAAGGTATCGATGCGGCTGCGCGGCGGCCGGACCGCAGTGCGTGCCGTCACCGCCGAGGCGCTCGAGCTGAGCGGGCTCATGGCGCCGTTCGACGTCGAGATCTTCTACGGCGATCGGGTGGCCGTGCTCGGGGCCAACGGGGCGGGGAAGTCGCACTTCCTGCGGCTGCTGGCCGGGGAGCCGGTACGCCACACCGGGTTGGTCAGGCTCGGCGCGCGCGTCGTGCCCGGCATCTTCGCCCAGACCCACGCCCACCCCGAGTGGGCCGGCCGGACGCCGGTCGACATCCTGTGGCACGGAGACGGCGCCCGATCGGGCGTCGACCGGGGCCGGGCCATGGGCGCCCTACGGCGCTACGGGTTGCAGGAGCAGGGCGACTTCCCGTTCGAGGTGCTGTCCGGCGGTCAGCAGGCCCGGCTGCAGATCCTGTTGCTCGAACTGTCCGGGGCCACGCTGCTGTTGCTGGACGAGCCGACCGACAACCTCGACCTGATGAGCGCCGAGGCGCTGGAGGACGGGCTGGACACCTTCGACGGCACGGTCATCGCGGCCACCCACGACCGCTGGTTTGCCCGCAGCTTCGATCGCTTCTTGGTCTTCGGCGCCGACGCCCGGGTGGTGGAGGCGGCCGAGGCGACGTTCGAGCAGGGCCGGGTGGAACGAGTCCGCTGAGCAGCGATTTGGCCGGCCGTCTGTGCGTCGGTACCATAGGTCGCTGGTGGCCGGACGCTCCGGATCCACCGAACGGCCCTGCCTCGGGGTCAGCGCCGGGCAACCGGCGAGAACCGCGGGGGCGCTGGGCAGCGCAGGGTATGCGGCGCGCGGCGTGAAGACCGAGAAGAGAGCAGACAAGTGCCCACGTACACCCCGAAGCCCGGCGAGATCACCCGCCATTGGCACGTGATCGACGCGCAGGACGTCGTCCTCGGCCGCCTGGCCAGCCAGGCCGCCACCCTCCTGCGCGGCAAGCACAAGCCCCAGTTCGCCAACCACGTCGACACCGGTGACTTCGTCGTCGTCATCAACGCGGCCAAGGTCGCCATCGGCGGCGCCAAGCGCGACGAGTACCGCTACCGCCACTCCGGGTTTCCGGGCGGGCTGTCGAAGAAGACGGTCGGCGAGATCCTCGACACCAAGCCGCAGCGGATCATCGAGCTGGCCGTGCGCGGCATGCTGCCGAAGAACACGCTCGGACGCGCGCAGCTGAAGAAGCTGAAGGTCTACGCCGGTCCGGATCACCCGCACCGGGCGCAGCAGCCCATCCCGTTCGAGATCACGCAAGTCGCGCAGTAGGAGAGACATATAGTGACCACCGCCATCGGTTCCGCCAAGCCGGCCGTCGGCCGCCGCAAAGAGGCCATCGTCCGGGTGCGCCTCATCCCGGGCACCGGCCAGTTCACGCTCAACGGGCGCACCCTCGAGGACTACTTCCCGAACAAGGTGCACCAGCAACTCGTCCGGGAGCCGTTCGTCACCCTGGAGCGCGACGGTCAGTTCGACGTCGTGGCCACGCTCACCGGCGGAGGAATCACTGGGCAGGCCGGCGCGCTGCGCCTGGGTATCGCTCGGGTCCTCATCGACCTGCAGCCCGACGACCGCCCGGCGCTGAAGAAGGCCGGCTTCCTCACCCGCGACCCTCGGGTGAAGGAGCGCAAGAAGTACGGGCTGAAGAAGGCCCGTAAGGCTCCCCAGTACTCCAAGCGCTAACCCGTTGGGCCGCTACTTCGGCACTGACGGTGTTCGCGGTCAGGCCAACGGCGACCTGACCCCGGAGCTGGTGCTCGCCGTGGCCAGCGCGGCGGCCCGGGTGCTGGCCTCCCACGACGGCTCCCACCGACCGGTGGCTGTCGTCGGGCGTGACCCGCGGGCCTCGGGCGAGATGTTGGAGGCCGCCGTCGTCGCCGGTCTGACGTCGGCCGGCGCGGATGTGCGTCTGGTCGGCGTTGTGCCGACTCCGGCCGTCGCCTACCTCACCGGGGTCTACGGGGCCGACCTCGGTGTCATGCTCTCGGCCAGCCACAACCCCATGCCGGACAACGGTCCGAAGCTCTTCGCCCGGGGCGGCACCAAGCTGCCCGACGATCTCGAGGCCGAGATCGAGGACGAGATCGACCGCGGCTGGTCGAGACCCCGTCCGGTCGGCGCGGCGGTGGGCCGGGTGCGGGTGGCGCCGGACGGGGCCGAGCGCTACCTGCAGCATCTCCTCCAGGCGGCGCCGGCATCGCTGCGCGGCCTGAAGTTGGTCGTCGACTGCGCCAACGGCGCGGCGTCGGCCCTAGCCCCGGAGCTCTACCGCCGAGCCGGCGCGGAGGTCGTGGCGGTGGCGGCCGAGCCGGACGGTTACAACATCAACGACGGTGTCGGCTCGACCCACATCGCCTTCCTGGCCCAGCACGTGCGGGCCCACGGCGGCGCCGATCTCGGCATCGCCCACGACGGGGACGCCGATCGTTGCCTGGCCGTGGACGCCGCCGGCGAGCTGGTGGACGGCGACCAGATCCTGGCCATCTGCGCGCTGGCGCTGCATCGGCACGGGCGCCTGACCCGCGACACCGTAGTCACCACGGTGATGAGCAACCTCGGCTTCCACCACGCGATGCACCGAGCCGGCATCGAGGTGATCACCACTGCGGTGGGTGATCGGTACGTGCTGGAAGCGCTCGGTGAGCAGCAGCTCGCCCTCGGCGGCGAACAGAGCGGCCACGTCATCTTCACCGACGCGGCGACCACCGGAGACGGGATGTTGACCGCGTTGAACCTGCTGGCCGAGGTGAGCCGGTCCGGGCGTCCGTTGGCCGAGCTGGCCGCGGTGGTGCACCGGCTGCCGCAGGTGTTGCTCAACGTCGCCGTGTCCGACAAGGCCGCCGCTTCGACCTCGGCCGCGGTGGGCGCCGCGGTGGCCGCCGCGGCCGACGAGCTGGGCGAATCCGGACGAATCCTGCTGCGCCCGTCCGGCACGGAGAACCTCGTCCGGGTCATGGTGGAAGCACCCAGCGTCGCTCAGGCCGACGCCGTCGCCGGCCGGGTGGCCGATGTCGTGGCCCTCGGCTGAGCTTCGGCGCAGCGGTACCGGCGCCCGACTCCGGCGGCGATTGGGCGGTCAAGACCGCCCGCCGTTTCGGCGCCCCGGCAGTGGTCAGATTGCCATCGACCGATCAGGTCCATACCGTTAGACCGGGACCGCGCGCGAAACCGGACGTGGACCGTCGACCCGAACGGCAGGTCTGACCTGTGCCGCCAAGCCGCGACGACGTGACGTGACGAGCCGCCATGTCGATCGACTCCACTGACCAGGACCTCCTGGCCCGCGTCCGGGCCGGGGACACCGCGGCCTACGGTGAGCTGTACGCCCACCACAGCGCCGCGGCGCACCGAGCGGCCCGCCGCATCTCGCGTGACCCGCACATCGCCCAGGACCTCGTCTCGGAATCCTTTACCCGCGTGTTCAAGGCCCTCCAGGCCGACCGCGGACCCTGCGGGGACCTGTTCCCGTACCTGCTGGTGACGATGCGCAACGTGGCCGCCACCTGGGGAAAGAGCTCGGCGCGCTGGAGTTCGGTCGGCGACGACACCGCCTTCGCTCCGCGCGACGCCCGTGACCTGGTCGCCGGCGCCGACGAGGCCCCGGTCGACAAGATGGCCGTGTCCATGACCACGACGGCGTTCGGCCGGTTGCCCTCGCGCTGGCGCACGGTCCTGTGGTACCTCGAGGTCGAGGGCGAGAGCGCCAGTGAGGTCGGCCAGCGCCTCGGCCTGTCCGACGTGGCGGTCCGCCAGTTGGCCCGCCGAGCCCGCGAGGGTCTACGCGAGGCCTACCTCGGCGCTTACCTCGGCGGTGTCGCGGTC
>JALZBL010000018.1 GCA_030947395.1 Actinomycetota bacterium
GGGCGCAGCGATCCCAGCAGGGCGATGACCCGCTGGTACTCGGTCGCGGCCAGGCGCATTGCGATGGGGCGCTTGATTTCCGGGGTGCGCGGCCTCAGGGCGGTCGGCGTGGTAGTGGTCATCGTTTGCTCCTCAATCGAGGGCCGGACAAACCGACCTCGTCGGCGAACATGTCCATCGCCCGGCGCAGCTGACGGGTCCACCGCGCACCGCCCGGGTCGTTGGCCAACTGGGCATCCACCAGGCCGCCGATGATCGCGACACACAGGTCGACGTCGACGTCCGCGCGCACGCCGATTCGGGCGAGTCGCTCCCGGAAAAGGGCCATGACCCGCAGCGAGGGGGCGTAGGCATCGGCCGTAGGCTCGAAGTCGGGCACCACCCGCTGGTTCATGAGTTGAAACCGGGCCGGATCGGCCAGCGCGAAATCGACGAACGCCCGGACCATGACCAGCAGCGCCTTGCGCGGCGCCTTCGGTATCGACTGCTCCAGGTGATCGGACACGGCCAAGAACTCCGCCCAGGCCTGGCCGAACATTGCGTCGAAAATCGCGTTCTTGGACGCGAAATGCGTGTACAGCGAGGGCGACTGCATCCCGACCAAGGACGCCACTTCGCGCAACGTCACCGCGGCAAGTCCGTCCCGCCGCGCGATCTCCCACGCGGCGTCGACGATCTCCCGTCGCGTTGCCGATCGACGTTCGGCCTGCCTATCACGAATAGGCATGGCGGGCATGATTAGGCACGCTCCTCCTTCGCGTCAGACCTGTCAAGGGTCGCGATGGTTCGAGACCGGCGACGATGGCCGCCTCGTCGCCGTAGACGCAGGCAGCTGGAACTGATCGACGCCGGCAGGTGTGGCGAGCGCGGCCATCGGGTAGGCACGTACGGCGTGTGGGTTAATGACCACGCGCATCCGCCGCCCGGCAACACTTTTCCGAGAGGAAGACCTCAAGTGTCCGACTCCACCTTTCCGCCCCCACCTCAGGGCGAGCAGCCGCCGCGGCAGCCGCCGGGCCAGCCGCCGTACGGCCAGCCCCAGCCCGGCCAGCCGCCGTACGGCCAGCCCGGCCAGACGCAGGCCGTCCCACCGCAGTACGGCCAGACGCAGGCCGCCCCACCGCAGTACGGCCAGGTACCGGCCGCCCCGCCGCCGTACGACCCAGCCCAGTACGGCCCACCGCCGGGCCAGCCCCAGCCCTTCGCCCAGCCCGGTGCCTTCCCGGCGCCGGCGGCGCCGGGCCCGAGCTCCCACCGCCCGATCGGGCGTGGACCGGCGTTCGTCCTCGCCCTGCTGGCCGGACTGTGCGGCCTGCTCGGGCTGTTCCTGCCCTGGTTCGACCCGCAGCTGAGCAAGCCGATCAACGGCATCCAGAACCTGGACTCGGCCTACCACTCGTGGAGCGGGTATCGCATCCTGGCCATCGCGCCAATCCTGCTCGTCGTGTTCGCGGTGTTCTGGGTGCTGGCCTCCCAGGGCAACTTTGTCGGCCGGCTCGGGGCGGCCGGCGATCCGGCCCGGTCCCTTTCGGGGCAGTCGATCGGGGTCGGCGCGCTGGCTGTCGTCGTCGCGCTGCTGTCCTTCCCGCTGATGACGCACCACTACTCGGACTGGGACAAGGCAGCGAGCGCGGCCAAGGCCGCTGGTTCGAGTCTGGACAAGAACCCGCAGTTCGGGTTGTGGCTGGTCCTGCTCGGCGGCTTGCTGATGATCGCCGCCGGAGTGTTCGGGCTGATGGCCAGGAAGGCCGCGGCGACCTCCGCCGGCTCCGCGCGGTAAGGCAGGAGCGGACCGCTGGGGTGGTGGTACCGCGTCGCGCCTCGTGCCGCCGCCGGCTGGCAGGATGGCGCTGTGACGGCACGCATCCTCGACGGCAGGGTCACCCTGGCCACGATCAAGTCCGAGCTGGCCGCGCGGGTCGAGGCGCTGCGCGAGGCGGGTGCTCCGGTCGGACTCGGGACCATCCTCGTCGGCGACGACCCGGGCAGTGCCTGGTACGTCGCGGCCAAACACCGCGACTGCGCCGAGATTGGCATCGCCAGCCTCGCCCGGGAGCTACCCGCTACCGCCACTCAGGACGAGGTCGAGGCGGTCGTCGACGAGCTCAACGCCGACCCGGCGTGCACCGGCTACCTGGTCCAGCTCCCGCTGCCGCGCGGTTTGGTGGAGTACCGGGTGCTGGAACGGGTGGACCCGGCCAAGGATGTGGACGGGCTGCACCCGGTCAATCTGGGCCGTCTCGTGCTGGGCGAGCCGGCGCCGCTGCCGTGCACCCCGCACGGCGTCGTGGAGCTGTTGCGGCGCTACGACGTGGCGATCGCCGGAGCGGACGTGGTGGTGGTCGGCCGCGGGATCACGGTCGGGCGTCCGCTTGGTCTGTTGCTCACCCGGCGCAGCGAGAACGCGACGGTGACCCTGTGCCACACGGGCACGCGCGACCTCGCGACCCACCTGGCCCGGGCCGACATCATTGTGGCCGCAGCGGGCGCACCGGGTCTGGTCACCCGGGACTCGGTCAAGCCCGGCGCGGCGGTCCTCGACGTGGGCGTGAGCCGGGTGGACGGGCAGATCGCCGGCGACGTGACCGCCGACGTGGCCGAGGTCGCCGGCTGGGTGGCGCCGAACCCGGGCGGCGTCGGGCCGATGACCCGCGCCATGCTGCTGACCAACGTGGTCGACGCAGCTGAACGGGCGGTCGGTCGGTTGGTCCCGGCCACCTCATGACCGGACCGGTCGGCCGAGCCTTCCGCACCCGAGATCTGCACAACCTTCCCTACGTCGCGGTCCTGATCATCGCCGGTGCCGGACTTACCTACAGCGCGGTGGCACCGCAGCACTGGTTGCGCGGCGTCGGTGTCGTAGGGGTGGCCATGGCGCTGGCCGCGGTCCTGCGGGGCGCGCTCACCGACCGGCAGGCCGGACTGCTCGCGGTGCGGCGCCGCCCGTTCGACGTTTGCTGCTACCTGCTTCTGGCCGCCGGCATCCTCGGTGTGGCGATTGTCCTTCCGCACTGAGCACCCGGCTCGCCGGGTCCGGGCTTCTTGCTAGCGTCGGCCCGAGCCGGTCGCTGGGAACCCGTCCCGTCGACCGTGACGTTCATCCAGAGGCAAGTCCAGAGGCAAGTCCAGAGGCAAGTCCAGAGGCAAGGAGCCGACGTGAGTGCAGCCCCGTCCCCGGTCAAGGTCGCCGTCACCGGCGCGGCCGGGCAGATCGGCTACAGCCTGCTGTTTCGCATCGCCAGCGGCGATCTGCTGGGTAAGGACACCCCTATCCAGCTGCACCTGCTCGAGATCACCGCGGCGATGAAGTCGCTGGAGGGCGTCGTCATGGAACTCGACGATTGTGCCTTCCCGCAACTGCGCGACGTGGTCATCGGTGATGACGCGGCCACCGTGTTCGAGGGCGTCAACCTGGCGTTGCTGGTCGGCGCCCGCCCGCGGACCAAGGGGATGGAGCGAGGCGATCTGCTGGAGGCCAACGGGGCGATCTTCACCGGTCAGGGGCGCGCTTTGAATGATCACGCCGCCGAGGACATCCGCGTGCTCGTGCCGGGCAATCCGGCCAACACCAACGCCCTCATCGCCCAGAACAACGCACCGGACGTGCCGGCGCAGCGATTCACCGCGATGACCCGACTCGATCACAATCGGGCGCTGGCTCAGCTCGCGAACAAGGCCCAGGTGCCGGTCTCCGCTATCCGGCGGATGACGATCTGGGGCAACCATTCGGCCACCCAGTACCCGGACATCTTCCACGCCGAGATCGGCGGGGTGAACGCGGCGCAGACCGTCAACGACCCCGCCTGGCTCGAGCACGACTTCATCCCTACTGTCCAGAAGCGCGGCGCCGCGATCATCGAGGCCCGCGGGGCCTCGTCGGCGGCGTCGGCGGCGTCGGCGGCCGTCGACCACGTCCGCGACTGGATGCGGGGAACATCGGAGGGAGACTGGGTGTCGATGGCCGTGCCCTCCGACGGTTCCTACGGCGTGGCGGAAGGGCTGGTCTCGTCCTTCCCGTGCACGACCCGCGGCGGCACGTACGAGATCGTGCCGGGCCTCGACCTCGATGACTTCTCCCGGTCGCGCATCGACGCCTCGGTGGCCGAGCTGGTCGAGGAGCGCGACGCGGTCCGCCAACTCGGCCTGCTCGGGGGTTGAGCGCAATGAGCGCACCGGATCCGGGCGCCCGCGCCCGCGGGGTGGCCGCGGTGTTCGATCGGGTCGCCGACGTCTACGACGCGGTGGGCATCGAGTGGTTCTCCCCGATCGCGGCCGAGCTGGTCCGGCTGGTCGACCCGGCCCCGGGCGAGCAGGTACTCGATCTCGGGTGCGGACGGGGCGCGGCGCTGTTCCCGCTCGTCGAGGCCGTCGGGGCGAGTGGACGCGTCACCGGCGTCGACCTGGCCAGCCGGATGATCGCTCTGACCCAGGCCGACGTCGATGCCCGGGGCATCACCACGGTGGACCTGCATCGGGCGGACGCGTCGGAGCCGGGACTGCCGCAGGAGAGCTTCGATGCCGCGGTGGCCTCGCTGGTCATCTTCTTCCTGCCGGACCCACCCGCCGCCCTGCGGGCCTGGAGTTCACTCCTGCGCCCCGGTGGCCGACTCGGTCTGACCACCTTCGGTGATCGGACCTCGGCCTGGGAAGAGGTGGACGCCGTCTTTCGCCCGTACCTGCCGGCCCACCTGCTGGACGCCCGCACGAGCGGCCAGAAGGGACCGTTCGCCAGTGACGAGGGCGTGGCCGATCTGGTGCGAAGCGCAGGCTTCGTCGACGTCCGAACGATCAACCGATCCGCCGACATCGAGCTGGCGGACGTTCGCGAGTGGCAGACGTGGTCGCGTTCTCACGGCCAGCGCGCGATGTGGGACGAAGTGCCCGAATCCGAGCATGCGCTGGTGCTCGAGCGGGTCACCCCCATTTTCGAACGGCTGCGCGGATCGAACGGGCGCATCCGGCTCGACCAGCGGGTGCGCTACACCGTGGCCAAGCGCCCACCGGCTGACGGACCGCCCGATGGACCGGAGACGGTGACCGTTCGCCCGCGCGCTTGATCGGCGGGCGCGACGGGGCAGCCCGATCGTCGGACCTCTTGGCGATCAGATGGCGATGACGTGGACAAGGTCCTCAAGTCCGGCGAAGTCATCGCCATTGCGGGTGTACAGATCGAGCTGGTTGGCGTGTGCGGTAGCAGCGATCAGCAGGTCCGCAAATCGGGTACGCGGCTTGCGTCCTTCGCGGACGACGGCGGCGACCACGAGTCCGTAGCTGCGCACGGCTGTGCCATCGAAGCGGAGCGGCTCCAGCTTCGCCTCGACTTCCTGCAGCCGCGCCTGCCGTTTCGCTGCTTCGGCCGAACTGGCGGCGAGGTGCGGTCCGGCTGCGAGCTCGGCCGCGGTGATTGCCGAGATCGCCAACTGTTGCGGCAACGCCGCGACAACGATCGGGTCGTGCCAGTCGACGACGACCGAGGTATCGAGCAGCCCGGACGTCATCTCACAGTCCCTGGTCGATCACCTGGTCGAGGTCGGCTCGAAATTGTTGCCGGTCGATTCGCACGCCTGCCTCGGCCAGAGCCGCGACCTCCTCGCGGGAGATGAAGGCGCGGCGGCCGGCCCGGAGCGGTCGGAGCTCGGCGACCGGTTCGCCATTGCGCGTGACGACGAAGGTCTCGCCAGCCGTCACGGCTTCGATCACCTTCGCGTTGTCGTTGCGCAACTCGCGCTGCGCGATGGTCTTCGTCATGCCCTGAGTGTAGCAAGGAGTGCGACGGTGTGCGACGATAAAGTGATCTTTGGCCCTATGCGCTCGCCGCACACCAGCGCATTTCCCGGCCGGTATCAGCGCACGCCAGCGAGCGGGTTAGTCCAGCGCACTTCGGGAAAGCGCGCGAAGTCGGAATCGGCCGAAGCGATGGCCAGCCCGTGTTCGATGGCCAGAGCGGCCAGATGGGCGTCGGGTATCAGGTTCGCGGTCGGGCGGTGCCGGGCGATGAGCTCGCCCAGCACCGTCGCATGCCGCGAGGTCGGTTGGGGGATCCAGGCCAGGTCCTGGCCGAGCCAGTCCGTCACGAACCGCCATGCGTCCTCCGCGCGCAGCGGCCGGGGAAAGACCCGGGGATGGGTGACGATGCGCAGGAAGGCGGTCAGGCTCACCCACGGCAGCCCGACGCGTTCCGAGCCGTCGAACCGTTCCTCGAGCCACCCGGCGGCGCGTTCGTGCTGCGCAGCGCTGCGGTCAACGGCGTAGAGCAGGACGTTGGCGTCGACGATCACGGGTGGTCGTCGAGCAGGTCCAGGGTTTCGGCGACATTGCTGACGTCGACCAGAGCGCCCCCGAGGTCGGCGGTGCGCTGGCGAACCGGCGCGCGGGGCAGGCGTTGCTCGTGCACACCGCGACGGATCAGCCGGTTCACCGCCTCGCTGAGACCTAGGTGTTCGGAGCGGCGGGTCTGCTCGACCGCCGCAGCCACGTCCGGGTCCATGGAGATCGTGGTCCTCATGCAGCCACCCTAACACCATGATGCGCTCGAAAGCGCATCATGATGCGTCAGGCCGGCGTATGGTCCACCAGCCGTCGGGCGGCCGCTTCGATCTCCGGCTCGCCGAGCAGCACCAGATCCGCCGCGGGCCCGAGCGGGATGAAGCTGTCGGCGCTGGCTACCCGGGCGATCCGCCCGTCGAAGCCGTCCTCGACCAGCGCGGTGACGACGCCTTCCCCGACCCCGCCGCTGTGGCGCGTCTCGTCGACGACGAGCACCCGACCGGTCGCCGCGGCCTCGCGTCGCAAGTCCTGCACCGGCAGGGGGGCCAGCCAGCGCAGGTCCACGACGCGGGCGCCGATGCCGTCGGCCCGAAGCCGCGCGCCGACCCGCAAGCTCATCCGCAACCCGTTGCCGAACGTCACGATCGTCAGGTCCGCGCCGGCACCGTGGGTGCGAGCCCGGCCGAGGTCGGCGGTCGCGTCGGCGTCGTAGTCGCCCAGCCAGCCGCGGTCGCCGGGCGCGTGCAGGTCCCGCTCGTGGTACAGCGCGATCGGTTCCAGGTAGACGCACACCCGACCCGACCCGGCCGCCAGACCGAGGCAGGTCCGCAACAGCGGGCCGGCGTCGTCCGGACGGGCCGGCACCGCGACGACCAGGCCGGGGATGTCGCGCAGCACCGCGAGCGCGTTGTCGTTGTGGAAGTGGCCGCCGAACCCCTTCTGGTAGGCCAACCCGGCTACTCGGACGACCATCGGATTGGCGTAGGTCGCCGCGGAGAAGAAGCGCAGGCTGGCCGCCTCGCCCCGTAGCTGGTCCTCGGCGTTGTGCAGGTAGGCCAGGTACTGGATCTCCGGCACCGGCAGCAGGCCGCTCACGCCGGCTCCGAGGGCGAGGCCGAGGATGGCCTGTTCGTCGAGCAGGGTGTCGAACACCCGGTGCGTCCGAAACCGCTGGGCCAGGCCCCGGGTCACGCCGTAGACGCCACCCTTGCGCCCCACGTCCTCGCCGAAGACCAGCAGCTCCGGCCGGGCGGCCAGCGCGTCGGTCAGGCCGGCGTTGATCGCCTGGGCCAGGGTCAACCCGCCCTGGTCCTCGGGCCGCCGGCCACCGAAGGCCTGCTCGCGCCGGGCTCGATCGGCCGGCTCGCCCGCGGCGACGCGGTCCTCGACCAACGGGGCCATGACCGTGGCGCGGGTGCTCAGCGTCGGCGCGGCGCGTAACTGCTCGGCCAGGTCTTGGACCGTGGCGCCGATCCGCTCGTACCGCCGGGCCGGTTCAGCTCCACCGATGCACGCGGCGACGGCGAGCAGCGGATCCAGTTCTCGATCGGCGCGTACTTCGGCGCTCGAGCGGTAGGACGCTTCGACATCGGTGCCGGCGTGACCCAGGAAGCGCACCGTGCGCAGGTGAAGCAGGGCCGGCCGGCGGGTCCGCCGGATCTCAACGACCGCGTCGACCAGGACTTCGGCCAGCTCCTGCGGTTGGGCGCCGTTGGCGGCCAGATAGCGCAGGCCCGGCCGGTGCGCCGCCTCGGCCACCCAGCCGGCCGGTGAGGGCACCGAGATGCCGAGCCCGTTGTCCTCGCAGACGAACAACAGAGGCAGTCCGAGGCCCTGCTCGGCGCAGTAGCCGGCCGTGTTCAGCGCGCCGGTCGCGGTGGAGTGGTTTATCGACGCGTCGCCGAAACTCGCGACCGCGATGGCATCCTCGGGCCAGCGGGTGGCCACGCCCAGGCGCCGGGCGCGATCGATGGCGAAGGCGACTCCGACCGCGCGGGGCAGGTGCGAGGCGATGGTCGACGTCTGCGGGATGATCGCCAGGCCGGGGTGGCCGAACACCTTGTGCCGTCCACCCGAGGCCGGTTCGCCGACGGCGCCCATGAGGCTCAGCAGCACGTCCCGGATACCGTCGGCCAGCGCCCGTCCGGCCTGCCGCGACCGGGCCAGGTAGAAGCCGCCCGAACGGTAATGGAGCAGGGCCGGGTCGGTCGGGCGCAGGGCCGCGGCAACCAGGGCGTTCGACTCGTGACCGGCCGAGCCGATCGTGTAGTGCCCCTGGCCGCGCTCACGCATCCGCCGGGCCGCGAGGTCGAGGTGGCGGCTGGCGGCCAGGTCGTCGAAGGTCTCGAGCCAGCGGGATCCGTCCGGTCGGGCGCCGCCCAGGGTGGCCAACCGGGCCCGGACGAAGGCGTCGAGTTCTTCGTGCGGCGCGTCCACACCGTCAGATGATGCCCCCTGCCCAGCTTGCCGCCGGTCGACCTTGGCCCGGCAGCAGGCGGACGCACCGGTGCAGACCCGGCGTTGGGGCCAACCCCCTCTGGTCCCGACGCGATTCGGCGCTCCACCGGCCAGGCGATATCTTGACGTGAAGCAATCGACCCGCGGAGGTCCCGAAGCATGGCCAAGATCAAGGTCGAAGGCACCGTCGTCGAGCTCGACGGTGACGAGATGACGCGCATCATCTGGCAGTTCATCAAGGACCGGTTGATCCACCCGTACCTCGACGTCAACCTCGAGTACTACGACCTCGGCATCGAGCACCGCGACGCCACGAACGACCAGGTGACGATCGACTCAGCCGAGGCGATAAAGCGCCACGGCGTCGGCGTGAAGTGCGCCACCATCACCCCGGACGAGGCGCGGGTCGAGGAGTTCGGCCTGAAGCAGATGTGGCGCTCACCCAACGGCACCGTGCGCAACATCCTGGGCGGGGTGATCTTCCGCGAGCCGATCATCATGCGCAACGTGCCCCGGCTGGTGCCGGGCTGGACCAAGCCGATCGTCGTCGGCCGGCACGCCTTCGGCGACCAGTACCGGGCCACGGATCTGACCGTCCCGGGCGAGGGCACGCTGACCCTCACGTTCACGCCCAAGGACGGCAGCGCGCCAACCGAGCTGAACGTGTTCGATTTCCCGGGCCCGGGCGTCGCGCTGGCGATGTACAACCTCGACGCGTCGATCCGCGACTTCGCCCGGGCCTCTTTGCGCTACGGCTTGGACCGGCAGTACCCGGTGTACCTGTCGACCAAGAACACGATCCTGAAGCGTTACGACGGGCGGTTCAAGGACATCTTCGCCGAGGTATTCGCCGCCGAGTTCGAGGCCGACTTCGCCGCCGCCGGGATCACCTACGAGCATCGCCTGATCGACGACATGGTGGCCGCGTCGCTGAAGTGGGAAGGCGGCTACGTCTGGGCCTGCAAGAACTACGACGGCGACGTGCAGTCGGACACGGTGGCTCAGGGCTTCGGCTCGCTCGGATTGATGACGTCGGTGCTGATGACCCCCGACGGGAAGACGGTGGAGGCCGAGGCCGCGCACGGCACGGTAACCCGGCACTTCCGCCAACACCAGCAGGGCCAGCCGACCTCGACCAACCCGATCGCCTCGATCTTCGCCTGGACGCGGGGTCTGGCCCACCGCGGCAAGCTCGACGCCACGCCGGAGGTCACGCAGTTCGCCGAGGCGTTGGAGCGGGTCTGCGTGGAGACGGTGGAGGGCGGCCAGATGACCAAGGACCTGGCTGGGCTGATCGGCCGCGACGCCCCGTGGCTGACCACCGAGGACTTCCTGGCCGCGATCGACGCCAACCTGCAGAAGGCGGTGGGGTAGCAACCGTGCCGCCCGATTATGCTCAGCGGCTGGCGACGGTGCGTGGTCAGTTGGCTGCCGTTCCGGCCGACGTCCCGGTGCGGTTGCGCAAGAAGACGTCCAACCTGTTCCGTCCCCGCGCGGCTGCGCCCGGGACCCTGGACGCCGCCCTCTTCGACGGGGTGTTCTCCATCGACGTGGCGGCCCGCACCGCCGACGTGGGTGGGATGACCAGCTACGAGGACCTGGTCGCCGCGACCCTCCCGCACGGGTTGATGCCCCTGGTGGTGCCCCAGCTGAAGACGATCACTCTCGGCGGTGCGGTCACCGGGCTCGGCATCGAATCTTCGTCGTTTCGCAGCGGCTGCCCCCACGAGTCGGTGCTCGAGATGGACATCCTCACTGGCGACGGGGAGGTCGTGACGGCCGCCCCGGCCAACCCGCACCGCGACCTGTTCTTCGGGTTTCCCAACAGCTACGGCACCCTGGGTTACGCGCTACGACTGCGCATCGAACTGGAACCGGTGCTGCCCTTCGTCCACCTGCGGCACCTGCGGTTCGACGATCTCGACGCGGCCATGGCGCTCATGCGGCAACTCGTCGAGGAACGCGACTACAACGGGGAACCGGTCGACTTCCTCGATGGCACCTGGTTCAGCGCGACCGAGGCCTACCTGACGCTGGCGACGTTCAGCGCCACTGCGCCGGACGTCTCGGACTACACCGGCCGCCAGATCTACTACCGCTCGATCCAGCGCCGGCGCGAGGACTGGTTGACCATCCATGACTACCTCTGGCGGTGGGACATCGACTGGTTTTGGTGCTCGCGCGCCTTCGGGGCCCAGAACCCGCGCGTGCGCCGGCTCTGGCCCCGCCGCTGGCGCCGCTCGGACGTCTACTGGAAGCTCATCGCGCTCAACCGGCGCACCCGCTTCGCCGAACGGCTGGACGCGCTCCGGGGCCGGCCGGCCCGGGAGGAGATCGTGCAAGACGTCGAGGTCCCGTTGGACCGCGTGCCCGAGTTCGTCGACTTCCTCGACGAGCGCACGGGCATCGAGCCGGTCTGGTTGTGCCCGTTACGTCAGCGCAACCCGGCGGCGGTATGGGACCTGTACGTTCTCGATCCGGCGACGACCTACGTCAACGTCGGTTTCTGGTCCAGCGTGGCGCTCCCCCCCGGAGCCGGCGACGGCTATCACAACCGGGCCATCGAGGAGAAGGTCGCCGAGCTGGGCGGACGGAAGTCGCTGTACTCGACCGTGTTCTACCCCCGGGAGGAGTTCTGGGCCACCTACGGCGGCGTGGCCTACGAGCGGCTGAAGAAGACCTACGATCCGCACGACCGACTGCTGGACCTCTACGACAAGACGGTTGCCCGCAAGTAGGAGTTGAGATGGCACGCACCCCCCTGGCCCACGTCCTGCACCGCGCGCTCAATGGCGCGTCCCTGCGCATCTGTGCCTACGACGGGAGCACCGCCGGGCCGGGCGACGCCACCGCGACGGTGACCCTGCGCAGCCCCAAGGCGTTGTCCTACCTGATCACCGCTCCGAGCTCGCTGGGGCTGGCCCGGGCCTATGTCTCCGGTGAGCTCGACGTCGACGGCAACATCTACGACGTCCTCTCCGAGCTCTGGTCCGATCATCTGGCTCGGCTCTCGTGGGGCGATCGTCTCGACACCGTGCGCAACCTCGATCCCAGGGCGCTGCGGTGGGTAGAACCGCCGGACACCGAGATCGGCGCCCGCCGGCTGCTGGCCGGCCTGCGTCACTCGAAGGCCAGGGACGCCGAGGCGATCAGCCATCACTACGACGTGTCGAACCGGTTCTACGAGCACGTACTCGGCCCTTCGATGACCTACACCTGCGCCTGCTACCCCGAGGCCGGCGCCAGCGTCGAGGAGGCGCAGTTCCACAAGTACGACCTGGTCGCCCGCAAACTCGGGCTGCGGCCGGGCATGCGGCTGCTCGACGTGGGATGCGGCTGGGGTGGCATGGTCCGCCACGCGGCCCGCCACTACGGCGTCACCGTGCTCGGCGTCACGCTGTCGCGCCTGCAGGCCGAGTGGGCCGGCAAGGCGATCGCCGACGACGGGCTGAGCGAGGTCGCCGAGGTGCGCTTCCAGGACTACCGCGACGTCACCGAGACTGACTTCGACGCGATTTCATCCATCGGGTTGACCGAGCACATCGGGATGAAGTCGCTGCCGTCCTACTTCGCGTTCCTGTACTCGAAGTTGCGTCCGCAGGGCCGCCTGCTGAACCACTGCATCACCCGCCCGACCACCAGTGAAGGCGTGAAGAGCAAGGGCTTCATCGACCGCTACGTCTTCCCGGACGGCGAGCTCGAAGCCGCCGGAGTGATCACCTCGGCGATGCAGGACGCCGGCTTCGAGGTGCGCCACGAGGAGAACCTGCGCGAGCATTACGCGCGGACGCTGGCCGCCTGGGGCCACAACCTGGAGGCGAACTGGGACGCTGCGGTGGCCGAGGTCGGCGTCGAGCGGGCCCGGGTGTGGCGGCTCTACATGGCCGGTTCCCGGCTGGGCTTCGAGCGCCGGGCGATCGAGCTGCACCAGGTGTTGGGAGTCAAGGTCGACGAGCGCGGCGCGGCCGGGATGCCGCTTCGTCCCGACTGGGGCGTCTGACCACGAGTGGTATCGGGTCGGCGTGGTCGCGGAGGGCGAACGATGGGTTTGCGGCTCAGGCCCGGTGGGCGCCCGCGCTGGGGGTGACGGTGAACAGGTGCGGAGCCGAGAAGTCTCCGGCGGCGAAGCGGGCGGCGATCTCGGCGTTCACCGGGTCCACCCGATCGTCGGGCGTGAGGGCGACCACGCAGCCGCCGAAGCCGCCGCCGGTCATCCGGGCGCCGAGCGCTCCACCGGCCAATGCGGCCTCGACCGCGATGTCGACCCGGTCCACGCTGATCTCGAAGTCGTCGCGCATCGACGCGTGTGACGCGCTCAGGATCGGCCCGATTCCGCCGACGTCGCCGGCGCGCAGCCGCTCCACCACGCTCAGGACCCGCGCGTTCTCGGTCAGGATGTGGCGCACCCGCCGCACGATCTCCGCCGATCCACCGGCCGCGGCCAGCCGGGCCAGCACCGAGTCGTGGTCGTCGTCCTGAACCGCGCGCAGCGAGTCGACGCCCAGCAGCTGCGCACCGCGTTCGCAGGATTCGCGGCGGGCTCGGTACTCGCTGTCGGAGTGGGTGTGCGGCGTGCGGGTGTCGGCGATGACGAGGCTCAGCCCGGCGCCGACGAGGTCGAACGGGACCGGCACCGCTTTCGTGGTGGCCATGTCACAGAGCAGGACG
>JALZBL010000140.1 GCA_030947395.1 Actinomycetota bacterium
GCGTGGTGGTGAAGGTGTGGTCGGCGCCGTAGCGGGTGCCGTCGGCGTTGGTCGCCACCAGCCGGTAGTGGTACCTCGTAGCCGGGCGAAGACCGGTCAGCCGCGTCGAGATCCGGGCTGCCGTCGACCCCGCGCTCAGCATCCCCGCGGGGGTGCTGGATCCGTACGACCGGCTCGTCCCGTAGTCGAAGTGAAAGGTGGTCGGCAGGGAATCGGGGTTGACCTGGCCGCGCACGGTGGCCGCCACCTCGGTCACCCCGCCGGCGCCGCCGGTGCTGACGTCCGGCGCCGAGCCCGATCCGGGTCCTCCAGATCCGCCCGCGGGCGGCGGACCGTAGCCGATCCGGCGGGAGACGAAGCCTTGGGCGGAGGGCCTGACGGTGCACGGAGTGAAGTCCGGGAACGAGGTCACCGTGTCCCCGACGGCGATCAGGCTGCCGTCCGGGGCGACCGCGAACGCGCAGGCTTCGACCGCGCCGCTGGGACCGCGAGCCGTGCCGCCGCTGCCGAACGTCGGATCCGGCGTTCCGTTCGGCGTGAGGGCGTATTGCGCCGCATCGACTTCGACGCCGGTGTTCTCGAAGCTGCCGGCACTGACTATCCGCCCGCCACCGGCGATCGCCACCCCGTAGGCCCCGATCGCGTCCCCGGGGGTCTGGACGTTCATGGGCGCCGGCACGGCGGTCACGCCGCCGTGCCCGAAGCCGGTCTCAAAGCTGCCGTCCGGGTTGAAGCGGGCGAACAGGGCATAGTTGGTGGCGGCCACGGCGACCCCGCCGGTGACGATGTCCCCATTGGTCTGCAGCGCGACGGAGTTGAAGGTCGTGTAGCCGCCGCCGGGATAGCGGTAGGCGTACACGGTCCCCCCGGCAAAGCCGGCGTCCAGGCTGCCGTCGGGGTTCAGGCGGGTCAGGATCCCGTTGGTCTCCCCCGACGGGGTCTGGTGGCCGACCAGGACGATCTTGCCGTCGGCCGGCTGCGCGGCCACGCCGTCGGCGGCCGACCTGGGGCCTGAGCTCACGCCTCGGCTCCACTCGAGGCCTCCCGATGAGCTGAAGCGTGCCACGCCGACCTGGTCGTTGACCGTGCCCGCGGCCACGATGCCGCCATCGGGCTGGAGTGCGACCGCGTGGGCCGCCGGCTGGAAGGCGCCCGCGAACGCCTTCGCGATGCCGTGGGAGCCAAAGCCGCCATCCGGCGTCAAGCCCGAGGTCAGGCGCTCGACGAACATCGCGCCGCCGCTGGCGCCGGCGATCACGATCTTGCCGTCGGGTCCGACCGCCGCTCCGCGCGCGTACCCGCTCGGTCCCGTGTAGCTGCCGTCGGGGTGGCCGGCCGGGTCCAGTCGCTCGACGAACACGGCGCCGCCGGACTGGCCGGCGGCGACGATCTCGCCGTTGGGTTGGACCGCGACGGCGAGCAGCTGGGCGCTGACGTTGACCACCCCGCCGGAGCCGAATCCGGAGTCAAGCGCGCCAGGCGGCTGCGCGCCCGCGGAGGCCGCGCCGGCCAGCAGGGCGAGCACGAGCACGAGCATCGCGCAGACGCCCGGCCAGGCTCGGCGGCCGATCATCGGGCCATCACCGCGTGAGCGTGATCCCCTTCGAGATCCTGGCTACCCTGCCGGTCGCGGTCGAGGTGGCCGAGACCTGGAGTGTCGCTCCGACGCTCCTCCGGCGGCCGAGCGCCCTGGCGATGCTCCGGCTGAGCCTGAGCGTGAACGACCTCGTGCCCGAGCCGCTCACCGTCGCGCTGCCGCTGGCCAGCGTGAGGGCGCGGTAGGTCCGGACGGTCTTGCAGCTCCGCTTGCCGTGCGAGGTGGTGCATTTCCGCGAGGAGCTGAGGATGTGCAGCTTCCTGGCCGTCCCAGCGCTGATCACGAGCTTCAGGCTGAGCCTGCAGCCCTGGTTGCAGCCGGCTCTGACCTTCAGGCCGGGCTTGACCAGGCTCGAGGTCTTGTACCGGCGGCCCACGCCCTTCACCGTCAGCTTGATCGCCGGGCCGCCCGAGCCAGACAGGGGCCCGAACCCGATGTAGGTCACGGCGATCCCGGTCGAGCTCGTGTTGCCGGTGCACGGGTTGGTGTCCGGAAACCGGGTCACGGTGTCTCCGACTGCCACCAGGTTCCCGTCCGGGGCGACGGCCAGTGCGCAGAGCTGATCTGCGCCCTGTGGCCCCCTGACGGTGCCCCGGCCGCCGCTGATCGTGCCCGAGCCACCGGTGAACGCGTTGTCGGCCGACCCTCCCGCGCTCAGCGCCCAGGCCGCGGCGTCGACTTCGACGCCGGTGTTCTCGAAGCTGCCGGCACCGACGATCCGCCCGCCGGCGGCGATCCCCACGCCATAGGCGCCGATCGCGTCACCGGGCACCGAGACGTTGGCGGCAGACCCCAGGACGGTGATGCCGCCACTCCCGAAGCCGGAGTCGAGGCTGCCGCTGGGCTTGTAGCGCGCGAACACGGCGTTGGAGGTGCTGGCCTGGGCAACGCCACCGGTCACGATGTCTCCGTTGCTCTGCAGCGCGACCGCGTTGAACGCCGTGTAGCCACCGCCGGGATAGTGGTAGGCGACGATGCCGCCGGCGAAGCTGGTGTCAGGGCTGCCGTTGGGGTTCAGCCGCACGACGATCCCGTTGGTGCTCTGCGCCGGGGTCTGGCGCCCGACCAGCACGATCTTGCCGTCGCCCCGCTGCACCGCCGCCCCCTCG
The DNA here is from genome assembly GCA_030947395.1 of Actinomycetota bacterium. Taxonomy (GTDB): domain Bacteria; phylum Actinomycetota; class Actinomycetes; order Mycobacteriales; family Jatrophihabitantaceae; genus JALZBL01. The sequence goes on from JALZBL010000140.1 coordinate 2,707, forward strand.
GCCACTGACTGGTTGCCGGTGCTGAGCGTCTTGGTCCATTCCGTGGCGCCGCCGGCGCTGAACCGCACCGCCCCCACCTGCGTGAACGGATCGCCCACGGCGCCGGCGGCGACGACGCTGCCGTCGGGCTCCAGCGCGACTGCGTTGGCCTCGCCCGATGAGCCGGTGAAGGCGGTGGCGACCCCGTGCGAGCCAAAGCTCGAATCCGGCGTCAGACTCGAGGTGAGGCGCTCCACGAACATCCCGTTGCCGGTCGTGCCGGCGATCACGATCTTGCCGTCGGGCGAGATCGCCACCCCGCGGGCGTCACCACTCGCGCCCGTGTACTTGCCGTCCGGTGCCCCGGAGGCGGTGAACCGCTCGGCGTAGACCTTGCCGCCGGAGCCCCCGACCGCCACCGCTTCGCCGTTGGGCTGGACCGCCACGCCGAGCAGCTGCGTGCCGCTGGCCAGCGTCGCCACTCCGCCCGATCCGAAGCCCGAGTCCAGCGAGCCGGGCGCCGCCGCCTGGGCCCCGCCGGCGAGCGCAAGGGTGAGCGCGAGCGTGAGGGCGAGCGCGCTGACCGGTCGGCGCAGCCTGCGGGTTGGCTTGGTCGTGGCGCGGGAAACGGTTGCGGTCATGCGGACCTCTTCTGATCGTTATGGGCAGCGGCCTGGTTTCCAGCGACGGCCAGCATACGCACAATCAGCGCAAGCTTCAGGCCGCCCTCAGCACGCTAGAACACAGTTCGCCGGCGGTCGGAGCGCTCCTCGGGAAGCCGGGGACGGACCGGCCGCCCCGGCCCTGCCAGCGCACCCGATTCTCCCGTGTCAGCGCACCTGATTTGGGTCGTGGACAGTGCACCAAATTTTGGACGTAGGACCGCAACTTTCGGGTTCCGCCGCCGTTATGGCTACCGTGGCAGGTGTGCGAGTTCGCCGCCGTGTCGAATCGCCTCCACCCGTCCGGCTAGATCGTCAACCAGAAGGGAAAACCTCGCTTGCAACGAACGATGCGTGTAAGCTCACGCTTGACGCGGGGGCGCCTGTCCTACAAGATGCGCAACGGGGCCGAATCCCGAAGCGGGAACGCGGCTATGTCTGCTGGCCGATCCTGGCCGGCAAAACAATCACAGGAGGATGTTGTCTTTATGCCTAAACGACTAAAGGGTGCGACGTTTGCTCGCCTGGCAGTCGGTGCGGCGGTGTTGGCGTTCCCGCTCCTCGCTACGGGCGTGGCCCAGGCGTCGATCGCGGGCGCTCCGCCGTCTACCGCCACGCAATTGCCCAATCCGACGTACTCGATCGCCCAGAGCTCAGACCAGGTTGGCGTCTGCTTCGACGTCTCGCTGGCCAACTCCGGCCTCGTCGGGTCGAACTTCAGCCTCGCCGGCTATCGGGCCGGCAACAGCGGCGGCAAGGACACCGGCACAGCAGCTGCGCTGGATCCCACCGACCCGCGGTGCGTGCTGGTCACGTTCGGCAACCTGGACGCCAATGTCGACATCAACCGCTTCACGGTGGTGGAGATGACTGCGAACGCCGTTCACAAGAACACGAACGGCCAGGGCAACCTCCAGGACTCGGTCACCCTGACCCCGAACCTGTCAACGACCGATGCCTGTGCCAACACCTGCGGACCCTTGAGCAAGGACGGGACCACCGGTAACTCGGCTGCGCCCAACCTGTCGGGAATCACCGGGCCGCCGACCAACGTTCAGCAGACGGCCAATCAGCTGACGTTCACGTTCGACCGCGACATCGCCACTACACCGGCGCCCGTCCCGGCGAGCTTCTTCATCATCACCCCAAGTGGGGACGTGTGTCGAGGTACGACGGTGTCGGCCCCGAGTGGCAACACCCTCACGGTCACGTTCAGCAAGACCACGGCCCCCGCGTCGTTCACCGGTGCGAAGTGCACCAGTGCGGACACGGTGGTCACGGCGATCCGCGGCGGCGTGCTGCAGAACGCTGTCTTCGCCGCGTATGATCACTCGGCCGGTAGCTATCCGCAGACCACGGTTCTGAGCAACTGCGCCTCGCCTTGCGCGACGCAGCGGCCCTACCTGGTCTCGGCCACACTCAACCCGGCCAACTACGACGAGATCGTGTACACGTTCAACACCGTCGTTGGTACCCCTGTCCCGGCTGACTTCCTGGCCGAGCTGTCAAACGGCAAGACGGTCACCGCCATGCAGGCCCAGCCCACCGGTGGTAACACCGTGGACGTCACGTTCAAGGGCAGCCTGACCACTCAGGCCGAGTACGCAGTGAATGCGTACGCGACCTTCGGTGCGGTACTCGACGTCACCAGCAGCGCCCCGGCGGGACTTTCGATTCCCGGCTCGGCGCCGATCGGTGACAACGCTGGCGGGCAGGCGCCCGGCTTCACGACCGCTGCGGACGTGAACTCGGTCAACTTCTCCACGTCGGGCGGTACCGCCACGGTGCTACTCGACCAGCGAGTGGCCTCAGTCGACACATCGAAGATCAACCTGGTCTCCAGCACCGGTGCGATCTCGAACGTCGGAACCGCGGCCTTCCCCGGGGCTTCGTCCTCGTTCGGGGCGGCGGCGCCGGGGCCGGAGACGGTCACGTTGTTCTACAACAAGACCGCTCTGACCAACGTCACGGGCGTGCAGTTCCTGCCCGGAGCCTTCACCTCCACGTTGGGTGCGGCGCAGACGATTACAACCGACAACAAGAGCGTGGCGCAGGTGGTCACGGCCGTCCAGGGAGCATCGATCCTGAGGGCGATCAAGGCCCACCACAAGCACCACAAGCACCACAAGCACCACCGGCACAACAAGAAGCACTAGTAGTCGGCACGTCGCC
>JALZBL010000141.1 GCA_030947395.1 Actinomycetota bacterium
ACGGTGACGCTGACCGCCGGGACCACCGGCTACCCGTACGGCCGGTTCCGGGTGGCCGTAGCCATCGCCGCCGTGCTGTGGACGGTCTACGCGTTCGGCATCGGTCTGGTCGGCGGCCGGACGTTCAAGAACAACAGCCTGGCCGCGTTCGGGCTGGCCTTTGGCGTGGCCGCGGTCGTCTCGGTGCTGACCGAGATCGGCCGCCGCCTGCTGGCCCGCCGCCGCAAGTCGGCTGCGGTCTGATCCGTCGCCGGTTTGATCCGTCGCCGGTCATCGTCCCGGCTGGCCGGCGAACGCGGCCAGCAGTTCCTGCTCGTGTTCCGCGGTGAGGCCGGCCCGACGCGGCCGGTCGAGGCCCTGCGCGCGTTCCCAGGCCAGTACATCCCGGAGCAGTTCCGCCCGCGGACGGTGCGTCAACCCGGCCGCCGCGGCCGCGGACCCGTCCCGGGCCGAGAAGCCCTCCCACCCGGGCGAGCCGACCCACATCGGCACCGACTCCGGACCCATGTACTCCTCGACACCGTGTTCGAGCAGCCACGCGGCCGGCACCCGAACCACCGGTCCGTGATGTCCGCCGATCGCCCGCGACTGGGCCAGCCAGGCGGCAAAGGGCTCGATCGGCCCGACCGCGTTGAAGACGCCGGCGGTGCCGGCCGCCGCCGCCCGGATCAGCCAGCCGGCCAGGTCACGGACGTCGACCACCTGCGTGGGCGCGTCATCGATGTCCGGGACGAGCATCGGCGTCTGCGGCGCGCGGGCCGCGCGGGCCACCCAGTACCCGGTCCGGTCGGTCTGATCGCCCGGGCCGCCGATCAGGCCGACCCGGGCCACGAGGAGGCGTTCGGCCGGGATCGCCGCCGAGGCCCGCTCGGCCGCCACCTTGGCCTCGCCGTAGTGCTCGCGCCCGGCGACATCACCGTCGAGGGCAGAGAGCAGTTGGGCCGACTCGTCGGCGCCTACGTCGGCGGCCGAGGCGTACACGCTGCCCGAGGAGACGTAGGTCCAGTGCCGGGCTCGCCGGCCCAGGGCTGCCGCCGCCCGCCGGACGAAGCCCGGCTGCCAGGACACCTCGACCACCGCGTCCCAATCAGCGCTCAGAACCTCGTCGTAGGCCTCGGCGCGGTGCCGATCGGCGACGACCAGCCGGACGCGTTCCGCCGGTGGCCCGCTCTCACCGCGGGCCAGGCAGGTCACCTGCCAGCCGTCGGTCACCGCCTGCCGAGCGATCTCCCGGCCGAGCCATGCCGTCCCGCCCAGCACCAACATGCGCATCCGAGCACTGGACCATCCTCGGCGGCCGGCCGACAAGGGCCGTTCGCGGCCGGCGTGAAGGCTCATCCGCCCGCGTCCACCTCCGCGTGGACTTGCGTGCGGCTCACTGATTCCCGCCAGCGGATCGGGCACCGCCCAGCCCGGGAACGATGTCCTCGAGCTGGAAGGTGACCGGCTGCTCGAGCTGCTCGTAGGTACACGACTCCGGCGTCCGGTCGGGGCGCCACCGGTTGAACTGGGCGGTGTGGCGCAACCGTTCGCCTTCCATGTGCTCGTAGCGGACCTCGACCACCCGCTCGGGGCGCAGCGGCACGAACGAGAGGTCCTTGCCGGCGTTCCACCGAGAGCCCTCACCCTTGCGGGGCGTGCGCTCGCCGGCTTCGTGGGCCGCCCAGTTCCACGGGTGGTCGTCGAAGGTGGTGACGAGGGGTTGCAGCTCGGTGAACAGCTCGCGGCGGCGGGCCAGGGGAAAGGCCCCGATGACGCCGACCGACACCAGTGTGCCGTTGGCGTTGTACAGGCCGAGCATGAGCGAACCGATGGCCTCTGGCCCGCTCTTGTGCACCCGGTACCCGGCGACGACGCAGTCCGCGGTGCGTTCGTGCTTGATCTTGAACATCACCCGCTTGTCGGGTTGGTAGGTGCCACCCAGCGGTTTGGCGACGACCCCGTCCAGGCCGGCCCCCTCGAACTCGGTGAACCAGCGAGCGGCCACGTCGCGGTCCTGCGTGACCGGCGTCAGGTGGATCGGCGCCACGGCCCTCCCGAGGGCCCGTTCCAGGGCCGCCCGGCGCTCGAGGAACGGCCGGTGGGTGAAATCGTCGTCGTCGAGGGCAAGCAGGTCGAAGGCGATGAACGACGCCGGCGTCTGGGCCGCCAGCAGGTTCACCCGGGAGACGGCGGGATGGATGCGCTGCTGCAAGGCCTCGAAGTCCAGACCGGTGTCGGTGGCTATCACGATTTCGCCGTCGATGACGCACCGCGCGGGCAGTTCGCGCTTCGCGGCGTCGACCAGCTCCGGGAAGTAGCGGGTCATCGGCTTCTCGTTGCGGCTGCCGAGCTCGACCTCGCCGCCGTCCCGGAACACGATCGAGCGGAAGCCGTCCCATTTCGGCTCGTAGGACGCTCCGGGCGGGATCGTCGGCACCGATTTCGCGAGCATCGGCGCCACCGGCGGCATCACGGGCAGTCTCATCGGGTCAGTGTTTCACCGAGGGCCGGTCCACTGGCGAGATCACGGGTTGATCACGGTTGTCGCCCACCGGCTTTTCCGCGTCACGCGCCGTCGGTTTCGGCGTCCTCTGATCAGGACATCGGCCGACCGCGAGAGGTACAGCAATGAGCGACATCGCACTGCTCCCCGCCGTGGTTGCGGCCAACTGGGATTGGCAGGCCCGCGGCGCCTGCCGCGGGATGAACTCGAACACCTTCTTCAATCCCGACAACGAGCGCGGCCGGGCCAAGCGGACGCGAGAGGCCAGTGCCAAGGCGGTCTGCGCTCGGTGCCCGGTGGCCATCAACTGCCTCGATTGGGCCTTGACCGTGCGGGAACCGTTCGGCGTCTGGGGCGGCATGACCGCCACTGAGCGCGAAGAACTCCTGGCTGAGCGCAAGAGTTTCGCCCTGGCTTAGGGCCTACGGGAACCGGCGATCAGTCCGGCGTCTGGGTAGACGCCCGCTCGGTCGCCGCCGGTTGTTCGGTGCGCTCGTCGGAGTCCTCGAGGATGACCTCGGCCTGCCGGCGGGCGTCGTCACTGCCTGCCGCAGCCTCCTCCGGACTCAGGTGGGCCCGCTGCTCCACCCGTCGCTCGTCGGGCTGATCGGGCGCTTCTGGCGGCTCGGACATGCGGGCAAATGTAGTCGAACCACGTCCTCGGTAACCTCGAGCCATGCCGCCCCGCCGATCCCTCAGGACGGTTGGAGCGGCCCTCGCCGCCGTCGCCGCAATGGTCACGGGCTGCACGACCGAGCGGCCCGGCCCGGCGCGGACCTCGACGACGATGACGACCTCGCGCCCGGCGGCGACTGCCTCGACCGGCGGGTCGAGGACGGCCGCCGCGTCCGAACCGCCGGTGGCCAAGGCCAGGTTCACTGACTGCACCGCTCAGATCGCGCCCAGCCTGCCCAGGGGCAACGGCCCCCGCGTGACCCGGCTGAGCTTCGGCTGCGCCCGGGTGAACGTCCCGGTGGACTACGGCCACCCGCAGGGCGAATCCATCCCGCTCTACGTGGTCAAGGTGCACGACAACAACCAGTCCCGGCGCACCGGGTCATTGCTGGTCAATCCCGGTGGCCCAGGCGAGAGCGGGGTCCAGTTGGCCGTGGGCCTGAGCCTCGAAGTCTCGGACAACGTCCTGGACCACTTCGACTTGATCGGCTTCGACCCTCGCGGGGTGTTCCTCTCCGACGCCGTGCAGTGCATCAGCGACGCCGACAAGGACCGCATCCTGGCCGCCGACCCGGACGCGCGCACGGCCGCCGGCCTGGCCCAGGCCACTGCCCTGGCGACGGCGGTGGCCCGCGCCTGCGGGACCAAGTACGGCGATCAACTGGGCCGCTTCACCACCGCGGCTACCGCCCGCGACATGGACGTCATCCGCCGCTCGATCGGTGAGAAGCAACTCAACTATCTCGGTTACAGCTACGGGACCCGCCTCGGTGCGGCTTATGCCCATCTCTTTCCGACCACGGTCCGGGCGATGGTGCTCGACGGCGCGGTGAACCCCACCGAGTCCGAGGCCAGCTCGGCCGAACGGCAGAGCGCCGGGTTCGAGGCGGCGTTCGACCGCTTCGCCGCCGACTGCCAGAAGCGCGCCGCGTGTCAGGACATCGGGCGAGGCCGCCCGGCCGTCACCGCGCTCGCCGCCCGAGCCGACCGCGCCCCCATTCGCACCAGCCGGGCCGGCGACCGGCGCCGCGCCACCGGCGCGATCGTCCTCGGCGCCGCGGCCGCCTCCCTCTACGACCGCAGCCGATGGCCCGGCCTCGGCAACGCCCTGCTTGCCGCCCAACACGGTGACGCGAAGTCGTTGTTCGCGATCACCGACGCGTACAACGGACGCGACAACGACGGCCACTACTCCAACCAGTACGACGCCTTCACCACGATCACCTGCAACGACACCACCAGCCGGCTCAGCCCGGCTCGGGTCCAGGCGCTCGCCCGTCGGTGGGCGCGCCTCTACCCGTTGTTCGGCCTCAACTCGGCGGCCAACCTGCTGACCTGTCAGACCTGGCCGGCCCGCAGGACGCCCGTGCCTGCGGCCACGGCACCGGGCTCCGGTCCCATCCTCGTCGTCGGGACGGTCCACGATCCGGCCACTCCGTACGCCTCGGCCCCGGCGCTGGCCCGTTCACTGGGCCACGGCGTCCTGCTCACCTGGAACGGCGACGGGCACACCGCATTTCCCAAGACGCCGTGCATCACCCGCGCGGTGGAGAGCTACCTGATCGACCTGAGCGTCCCCGCTCCCGCCGCCACCTGTCCGCTGCGATGACCGCCCGGGAGGTGAGGGCCGGTCCGGTGAGCGAACCGCGGCTGCACACCGTATCCGCGCCGGCCGACCCTGAAGGCGTCGTGCTCGTCCTGCACGGTGGCCGCGACCGGGGTCACGGACCGGTGCGGGCCAACCAGCTGGCGGTACTGCGCATGGTGCCCATCGCGCGGCGCATAACGGTAGCCGGGCGCGGCCGCCTGGCCGTGGTCCGCCTGCAGAACCGCGTGCGCGGGTGGAACGGGGCCGAGCAGTCGCCGGTGCACGACGCCGACTGGGCGATCGCCGAGCTGCGCCGCCGCTACGACCCGGCCCTGCCGCTGGCCCTGATCGGGCACTCGATGGGCGCGCGGGCCGCCCTGCGAGTGGCCGGGCGGGCCGGCGTGCGCACCGTCGTCGCGCTGGCGCCCTGGCTTCCGCCGGGAGAGCCGACCAACCAGCTGGCCGGGCGGCGGGTGCTCATCGTGCACGGTTCGGCCGACCGGATGACCAGCGCCCGCTCCTCGGCCCAATTCGCCACGGGCCTGCGGGACGTAGCCGGCAGTGCCACGTTCGTCGAGGTCCCCGACGAGAAGCACGCGATGCTGGGACGCCGCGAGGTGTTCGAGGAACTGCCGGCCGGTTTCGTCGCCGCAACCCTGCTCGAGCCGCCGCCGGCACCCGAGGGGCGAACCGCTAGCGGCCTGGTTACGAACCTCCTCCAGCGGGCGCTGGCCGGCGACGCCACTCTCG
>JALZBL010000142.1 GCA_030947395.1 Actinomycetota bacterium
GTCCGGAACCAGTCCCCGAGGGCCGGCTTCAGCCGAGCGCGGTAAGTGCGCCCGAGTGATCGAGGCGGTCGTTGACGACGTCGAGGTGCAGGCGCGTGTAGTGGCGCAGGGCGGCGAGCTGACCGGCGTCGAGCCGATCGCACACCCATTCCCAATGCATCGAGACCCAGTCACCGACCTGGAACTGCGGGACCAGTCCGACGCCTTTCAACGTCCGCTCGACCGTCTCCACGATCGGTGAGCCGAGGAATAGCCGGCCCTCGTCGAACCGCAGCGGCGGCGAGCTCACCACCAACCGGTCAGCGCCGACCTGCTGCACCTGACCCCACCTGATTCGGCAGCGGTCCAGAACCATCAACGCCTGCTCGTAGCGCCGGTCGTCCCCGAGCAGACCGACCCACGGGTAAATGCAGAAGACGTGGTAACTGTGGTGCGGCATGCCGCCGACCAGTGCGGCGTCGGCCAGCCGGCCGAACCGCAACCCGGTAGTGAGGCGGAAGCGATCCTCCATGGATTGGGCGAGCGGACGCACCCCGACTCGGTCCAGCAGACGGTTGCCGACCCAGTACGCCTCCACGACCCGCCGGTCCAGTGGGTCATTCACTCCGGTCGCTCGGGCGATCAGCTCCAGATAGGGCCACGCGCCCGCGAACTGGCGGGCCAGGTCACGGAGGCCGTTGTCGACGGTGGCGGTCGCGCCGTACTGGAACAGCGCCTGGGAGTCCGGTGGCCCACACGACCCGTGGAAGTTCGGCGGAAAGGCATAGCGCACGAACAAGGTCGGGCCCGCGACGTCGTCGGTTACGCCGGAACCGACCGCCCGGCTACGCCCGCCGCCATCCTCAGTCCAAGAACGTGTCGCCACGCTCGATCGCCTCCGCCTCGACCCGCCTCGACCCGCCGCCCAGCCCCGCCCGTCCGAGCCAGGCCCAGGGTGCCGGGATGCCCGGCCGTACTGCCCTTCGGACGCTACTCGCGAAGGCCGCCCCGGTCAGCCCCGCGGGAGGAAGAGCATCAGCCGCGTCATCGAATGCGGGAGCAGTGGGCGAGAAATGCTCTATTCGTTGCCCGTTCGGCATTGACATGGCGCGGCTGACCTTAGTTGGCTGGGGGCTGCCGATGGTGGCCCGACCTAGGAGGACCCGATGGCCTCTCGTCTGAACCCGTACATCAGCTTCACCGACAATGCCCGGCAAGCGTTGGAGTTCTATCAGGGGGTGTTCGGCGGCACGCTCACGCTGAGCACTTTCGGCGAGTTCGGCGCGCAGGACTCTCCGGAAGCCGACAAGATCATGCACGGCATGTTGGAGACCGACACCGGGTACACCCTCATGGGCGCCGACACCCCACCCGGGATGGAGCACCGGCCCGGCACCAACGTCGCGGTGAGCCTGAGCGGGGACGACGCCGACGGGCTGCGCGGCTACTGGGCGAAGCTGTCCGCCGGCGGGACAGTGTCGGTGCCGCTGGAGAAGCAGATGTGGGGCGATGAGTTCGGCATGTGCGTCGACCAGTTCGGCGTCGGTTGGATGGTCAACATCACCCAGCCGACCTGACCTCGGGACCGGCCGATCCGCGCCCTTGGTCTCGTCCGTGATCGCGTTACCGACACCCGGCTCCCATAGCCAGCCCGGTGAATCGAAGGCCAGCCCTGCGCGTCGAGGGCGTGGCCTTTGAAGCGGCGATGGAGATCACCCCGAAGCTTTGGAGTAGTGGTCGGCGAGCTTGGGCGGCGCACAGGCCAGCCAGGCGTCGAGCAGTGCTTCTTTCAGGTCCTTCCTGGCCACCTGGTCCAACTGGATGAGGACCGCCGGGTATCCGTCGAAGTGGGGGATCGTGAAGAACGCCTTGGGGTTGGCGGCGAGGACGGCCTCTTTCTCGGCCAGGTCCGACACACGAGCGGCGATGATCGGTCCGGCGGGCGGCGTCGCATCGCCGAATCGCTTGATGTCGGCCTGGCTGAACGGACGTTCCCAGGCGAACCCTTTGCGGCCGACGTACCAGGTGCGATTGCCGTGGCGCTCACCTTCGGTCACCTCGGGTAACGCCAAGGCCAATCGCGCCGCATCGTCGACGGTCACCATGCTGGGAACGGTACTGCTCGCGGCTCGCGGCCGGCCGCTCGCGCCCAGCGAGCGGACACCGTCCATCGCGCGCATTCGGGGCAACGGCGACTAGGTTGCCCAGCACTACCGCGACTAGGTCGCCCACCGCTACCGCGACTAGGTCGCCCACCGCTACCGCGACTAGGTCGCCCAGCACTAACCAAGGAGACGCCTGCTCGTGCCGGTGCTAGCGGCTTACGGTCATTCGTGGGTGCAGGGGAGTGCGGCGACCAGGACGACCCGCCGGTTCGTCAATGTAGCGACGAGCCGGCTCGGGTTGGCTCTCGACAACAACGGCGTGGGCGGCACGCTCAGTACCGAGACGGCCGCGATGGTCACGGCGAGCCCACCGACGACCGCGGACTTCTACGTGCTCATGACCGGGCTCAACGACGCCCGGCGGTACGGCTGGAAGTCCGCCGCACTGGACGACTACGGCATCGCCGTGGGCGCAATTGTGGGTGCCCTCATCGCCAGGAGTCCGCGCGCTGAGGTGGTAGCGGTTGCCCAGCCGCACCTGGGTGACTACTCCCAGCACGCACCGTACGACCGCTCCAGCGACGACCTCGTCGATGCGTACAACCGCCGACTCGAGGAGATCACCGGGCGGTGTCCCCAGGTGAGACTCGCGACGGCCGAGCGGTGGGACGTGCGCACCATGCTGGCCGCGGACACCGTCCACCCCAACGATCTCGGCCATCGGGAGCTCGCCCGGGCCCTCGGCCGAGCGCTTACCGGCGCAGGGTGGTTGCGACCGTGACCCGGGCCGGTGGTCGGGCTGGACGCTCCGGGGACGCGGTCAACCGGTCGACCAGCAGTTCGCCGGCTCGCCGGCCGATCTCGTCGGAGTCGTAGTCCACCAGAATCAGACGACGATCGATGAGCGGTGCGTATTCGAGGGCGTCGAAACCGGCGAGCGCCACGGGTTGCTGCAGGTCGCCGGCCGCCAGTAGGGCGCCAAGGGTCATCCGGTTGTTGGCCGTGAAGAGCGCGGTGGGCCGGTTGTTCCGGGTGAGCATGCGGGTGACGGCGATCTGCGCCGATCGGACATCGGTGCAGTCGCGCTCGATGTGGCGGTTGGCCACGGGCAGGTCAGCTTCGCGTATCGCGGCGCAGAAGCCGCGGAAGCGCTCCGCGCCGGTGTAGAGCGTCGGCACGTTGCCGATGAGACCGATCGCCGTGTGCCCGTCGTCGATGAGCGCGCGGGTGGCGTTGCGAGCACCGCCGAAGTCGTCGACGAGGACGCAGTCCGCGTCCAGCCCCTGCGGGGGGCGAGCGGCGAAGACGATCGGGGTGCCGTTGAGCGCCGCCGGCCGCAGGTGCTCGTGGTCGGTACTCGCCGGGACGACGACGATGCCGTCGACGCGCCGCTCGATGACTTCGTTGACCATGCGTTGTTCCCGGGTCTGATCCTCGCCGGTGTTGCCCAGCACCAGCTTGAGCCCGCTGCTCTCCAGGGCCGATTCCAGGCCGAGGGCAAGTCGGCTGTAGAACGGGTTGGCCAGGTTGGGCACGATCAGCCCGACCAGACCGGTGCGGCCACCCATCCGCAGGCGCCGGGCGAGTTCGTTGCGGCGGTAGCCGAGCTGGCTCGCCGCCTCCCGAACCCGGCGGCGCGTATCGACCGACACGCCGCGGTCGTCGCGCAGGGCGCGCGAGACGGTCATCGGACTGACGCCGGCGTGGCTGGCCACGTCGCGCAGCGTGGGTGGAGCCGACGCCGCCCGGTCCGACGCGGTCATGCCGACGCCGGCGGTGCGCCCAGCGCTGCTCCGACCAGCACCGAGCCCATCGGATCGGCCGAGCGCACCAGCGCGACCTCGGGATCGGTCTGCGCGCTGAGGCCACGCTCCAGCGCCGGACGCACCAGATCCCACGAGCCGCTCATCGACCCACCCACGACCAGTACGGTGGCCTGGAATCTCGCCAGCCACGGAGTGAGAGCGGTGCCCAGCGCCTGGAACGCATCGTTGAGCACCCGGGCCGCCCAGACGTCGCCGCGCCGGGAACGGGCGAACACGTCGCGAACGTCCAGGTCGGTGGTCGCGCCCGGATCGACGGCGCGGTGGTAGCGGGCGAGGATCGCTCGGCGAGATACCACGTCCTCGAGTCCGGCCGGGCCGATGCGCAGACGGTGGATCCGGCCTTCCGGCGGGACGGTCGGGCCGGTGGTGACGGGGACGCCACGGTGCAGGAACGACGAGCCGACGCCGCTGCCGAGGGTGATGCCGACGCAGCGCGGCACGCCCGCGCACACGCCCCGGCGCCACTCGCCGACCGCGAACGCGTCCGCGTCGTTGACGAACGAAACGGTGGCTGGGAGCTCGGGCCGGGCGTGGCGAAGTTGGGCACCCAGGTCCAGGCCGTAGAGGGAGTCGAACTTGCCCACATCGGTGAACCAGGCCATTCCGCGGTCGTAGTCGAACGGTCCCGGCATGGCTATGACCCACGAGGTTTCCGCCGGCGCTCTGAGCTGGGTCATCGCGTTGGCCAATGCGTTGACGATGGTTTCCGCGGAGGCGCCGGGATCGATGCCGCGTCGCCTCATCGAGCCGGGCAGCACGCGGGCCGCCCTTCGGTCGACCAGGGCGGAGGTGACGTGGGAGCCGCCGACCTCGAGGACGGCAACCAGGTCGACGCCCGGCTCTGGTGCGGCCACGGTCACCGCACGTGGGCCTTCACGACGAGGACCCGTTCGCTACCGAGGGCCCGGACGGTGTAGGGGCCGACGGCAGCGGGTACCACGACCGTCTCGGCGTAGGCCAGTTCCACCTCGACTCCGTCGCCGGTGCCGATGCTGATGCCCGAGCCCTCGACGACGTTGAGCACGTGGAACCGGCCGGCCGTCGTGTCGTGGATCAGCCCGTCGGGGTCCAGCTCGAGGCGTCGAATGTCGAAGAACATCTCCGGCAGGTCCCCGAGCACCTCTTCCCGCCAGCCGTGACCCGAGCGTGCCGTTCGGGGGGCTGGAACGAGGTCATCGGCGACGCGGTCACCTCGGCGCCGCCGGTCCAGGTTCTGAAAGGCGTGATCGACGTGCACCGGCCGCTGACCACCGCGGGTGTCGCGCCGCAGCCAGTCGTAGAACCGCAACGAGTACAGGTAGGGAGTGGCGCTGACTTCCAGCACGACGTTGCCGATCCCGCTGCCGTGCGGGGTACCGACCGGAACCAGGTACAGCTGGTGCCGGACCGCGGGGAAGGTCTGTACGTGCCGGGTGATGTCGAACGCGTGGCCGTGGTGATCGGCATCCACCGCCTCACCGTGGAAGGCGTCGACGTCCACGTCCTCCCGCAGGCCGAGGAAGACGCTGCTGCCTTCGCCGGCGACCATCATGTAGTAGCTCTCGTGCTGGGGGTACGGCCACCCGAACACGTCGCGCATGTAA
>JALZBL010000143.1 GCA_030947395.1 Actinomycetota bacterium
CCGGGGCGGCGTCACCACCGGCTCGCGGGTGCTGGTCACCGGCGCCGGCCCGATCGGAGTCCTGGCGGCCCTCGTCGCGCGGGCGTCCGGGGCCGGCTCGGTTGCGATCACCGACGTGAACCAGGACCGGCTCGAGCAGGCGGTGAGCCTTGGGGTCGACGTCGCCCTGCCGGCTGGCTCGGACCTGGGCCGCGTCGGAGCCGATGTGCTGCTGGAATGCACCGGGGTGGAGTCAGTCGTGAACGCTGCCATCGCCGCCCTGCGGCCGGCGGGGACCGCCGTGCTCGTGGGCATGGGGGCCGCGAGTTCGATGACGCTCCCTACCCAGGCGATTCAGAGCCGCGAGCTCACGGTCACCGGCACCTTCCGTTACGCCAACACGTATCCGGCCGCCATCGGGCTGGCCGCGTCCGGCCGCATCGACCTCGACGCGCTGGTCGGCGCCCGGCTGCCGCTGGAACGCACTGAGGACGCGCTGCGCATGGGCCGCACCGACCCCGCCGTGCTCAAATCCGTCGTGGAGCTGGACGCCCCGCAGTAGCGGTCGAGCTGACGCGGGCGAAGGCAACCGGCCGTCGGGTGGTCTGAAGGTCCGATGAAGGGCGCACGCGTCGAGCGACGCTCCCTCCCACCCGGAGCTGGCCGGGTCAGCCGGGCAAACTCAAGGCACCCGCGCGTCCCAGGCCGCCACGTCGACCCCCGCGGTCGGAGCCATTCCCAAGGCGATGAGCAGGTCCTGCGCCGGTGCCGACAGCGGGGACCAGAACAGCGGGGCCGCGCCGGCTATGGCGCGCCGGCGAGCGGCGTCGACGAGCGGCTGCAGGCCGGCGACGTCGATCGAGGTGACGTTCTGGAGGTCGACGCGAACGGTGGCCCGGGCCAACCGATCCAGGCTGGTCAGGATGGAGGTCACCGCGTCGCGGGCGGCGTCGTCGATCGTGCCGGTGAGAGAGCCGTGACTGGGAGCGCGACAGTTGCAGGTCCAGGCGGAACGCTCGGCCGCTGGCCCTACTTTGGCGGGCGTGGGATACCAGCCCATCGGTCATCCCAACTCCGAGGCCAGGACGCCAGTGCCCCCCGCAGGAAGGCGCCGCCGGGGCGTAGCCGCTTGAGCCCGTGGCTGCGACAGTAGCCGCTCATCGGTGGATCGGGTACGCCCAGGCCGCGGGACCGCCCTAGGTGCGGCCGGGGCGCGCCGGGTGGTTGCGTCGGGGTTTGGCGGGAGGCAGGTCCAGGACTCCGGTGTCGACGACGTCGGTGGCGATGTCGCGCAGCTTGCGGTTGGTGGCCTGGCTGGCCATGCGCAACAGCCCGAAGGCCTGCTCGCGGGGGATCTTCAACCGGGCCATCAGGATTCCCATCGCCGTGCCGATCTCGCGGTTGCTCTCCAGCGCTCGTTGCAGGTTCGCCACTGCCTCCCGCGTTGTCGCGGCGGACACCGCCAGCGCGCTGTGCGTCGCCAGCACCGTGCCGATGCTCTCGGAGACGTCGTCGAAGGCGTGGCCCTCGGAGGAGTACACGTTGAGGCCGGCAATGAGGCCCTCCACACCGGCGCCCAGCCGGAACGACAGCATGCTGGCCAGGCCGACCTCAGTCGCGGCGCGGGCGCCGAACACCGGCCACCGCTGGTCCTGGGCAAGATCGCCGGTGCGGTACACCGTCTGATCGACAATGGCGTCGACGCACGGCCCCGACCGGAGCTCGTACTGAATGGAGTCGGCACGTTTCGCCCGCTCGTCGGTCGAGGCGACGGTCTCGAAGCGGTCGGCGCGGGCCCGGGTGATGCTGGCCAGTTGGGCGCCCTCAATTCGCCGCACCGCCAGCTCGGTCACCGCGTCCAGGGTGTCCTCGACCCGCTCCAGACCGAACAGCTCCTGGCCCACCTCGCTGAACAAGGCGGCCAGTTCTTGCAGACTTTGATCACGCAATGATTCGGAGTGCATCAGGCTGAGCCTCTCCCGCCTGCTAGCCGCTGCAAAGCCCGTCGGGTCGAGGGGCAGCGGCTGGGTCGAATTGGCTCCGCTAGGACCAACTCGCTTCGCACGCTACCGTGCGGGCCACCAAACGCGCCTTACGCCGCCGCGCCACTGCCCTCGGCCACTGCGCGACGCCGCCCTGAGCGCATTTTGCGAAGACGACGGCCGGTACCACGGGACGGGCTTGCTCGTGGTCGCGGATCCGCTGGATGCGTACCCGCGGACCCTCAACGATGAGCGGCGGGCCGGCGGCGGGTTGCGAACAGTGCTCCAGCTCCGGCGACGATCAGCCCGAAGCCGAGCAGGCTGAGCGGGGCGGTCCGACTCGTTCCGGTGGCGGCCAGCTGGGGTCCCGGCGTTGGCGTAACCGGGGGTGTGGTGGGCCGCGTCGGGGGTGCCGTGGTGGCCGGGGTCGAAGTGGGCGCAACCACCGGGGCGATGCACTGGATGCCGGTGGACGGGATCTCCGCGCGCACCGCCAGCGGCCCCACCACCAGACTCCCGTTTATCAGGCCAGCCAGCGTGAGGGTGAACACCGAGGCCTGCCCGCTGACCACGTTGCCGGTGTTGACCGCGTTGGTCAGCCGGCCCAGCGCCAACGTGATCGTTTCCTGCCCGGCATCGATGACGAGGATGCCGCTGGGCGGGATAGGTGTCGGAGTGCCATTCACGACCACGCTCACCGTGGGCGCGAGGTAGGCCAGCGTGGAGGTTGCCGGATTCCCGGTGGCGGTCGCGACGAGCGACGGGCTGCCGGCGATCGCAATTTGAATGAACCCGCCCCCGAGGTCGACCGTGCGCAGCGATGCGGTCGCGGTCGCCTGCACGGCCCGGCTGTCGCGGGGCCCGGGTACGGAGACCAGCGAGGTGGCGCCACCGGTGCTCCCCGCTCCGGTGACCAGGAGCGGAAAGTTGACCCCAGTAGCGGCGGGAGCCGCAGCGGCCCTGGCCGCCTTAGCGGTCCTCGGCGGAAAGAAGGACCGAGCAGGTTTAGCGGTACCAGCTGGGTTTGCGGCCGCCGGGGCGTCGCCGGGGGGAAGGCCGCCCGGGATGCCGACCGCTGCTCCCGCCGTCTCATCCGTGGTGGTGGCCAGTGGAGTTCCGGCCGGCGGGCAGGTCTTGTCACCGTCCCACCGCGCATGCACCGAGGTTCCGACGGCCTTGACCCCGAGCACCGGGTTGTCGACCGCGACCAACTGCGAGCTGGCCGCCGGGTGGTTCGGCGGGGCCGTCTGTTGCAACCGACTGACGGCGAGTCCCGCGATCGGAGCGCCCAGCGTGATGTTGCTGGCTGTGGCCGTGGACCGCGGCGTGGCGGTGCTGTTCACCGTCGACAACGACTCGGTCACGCCGATGTCGGCGTAGGCGGACGGTGCCCCGCCGAACCGACTAAGTGCGTTGACCCGCAGGAGTTCGGCTCCCGCCGAGGCACTGTAAGCAGTCGGAAGCGGCGCCGCCGCAGCCGGGCCGTCCCCCACGGCAAGCACCAAGCTCGAGCCGGCGATGGCCGCCGAGACCGCAATACGTAGCAACCGCTGCACGAACGCTCCTCGGGTGATCTTGGATACCGCGGGCAGCATTACAGGTCAGCTGCGGGATAACAAGCTCCGGGCCAGCAGTCCGACGAACGTCCCTTCACCGGCCGAGCGGAGCGCTGGGGTTCAGATCCCCCATAGCGGCTATTCGCAGTTGGCCGTGGTGGCCGGCTGATTCGAGCGGGTGCGCGGTGGGTGCTCGGGTTGCTTGGGTGGAGTGGTGGCGCGGCTGTCGTGGGTGCACGGCGTAGGTCAGGTGCGTCACCCGCGACGACGGCTCCGAACGGACCGGCTCCAGCGCGACCGTGGACGCGTCCACGCCGTCGAATAGGCGGGTGCCGGCGCCGAAAAGCACCGGTGAGAGCGCGATCGAGAACTCGTCGACCAGGCCGGCGTTCAGGTACTGCAGGATCGTCTCGCTGCCGCCTGCGATGCGGACGTCCCGGTCGCCGGCGGCCTCGCGGGCCTGGCCCAGCGCGCTGTGGATGCCGTCGTTGACGAAGTGGAACGTGGTCCCGCCCGGCCGTTCCCAGTGGTCGCGCTGCTGGTGGGTGACGACGAACACGGGGGTGTGGAAGGGCGCCTCCTCCGGCCAGGCCTGCTCGCCGAGGTCGAACATGCGCTTGCCCATGACGCTTGAGCCGGTGCGCTCGAACGTCTCCCGGGCGATGTCGTTGTCGCGCCCTTCCTCGCCGCCTTCGCCCAGGTTGAGGTTCTCCCGGAAGAACCGCTGCGGGAAGATCCACGCCTGCAGTTCCATCCACTGCGCCATCCAGCGCTGCAGCCTCGGGTCGTGCTCCCGCTGCTCGGGCGTGGCCAGTAAGCCTTCCATTGACTCGGGCGCGCTGAAGCCGTCCAGCGACATCGACACGCTGAAGAACACCTGGCCGGCCATCAGCGGCCCTCCTTCTTCTGGGCGATCTCGGCGACGTAGGCCGCCAGGTTGCTCAGCGTCTGCTGGCCGCCCTCGATCGCGTGGTACTCCTGCACGGCCTGCTCGCGCAGTTGTTTGGTGGGAAAGACCGTGCGCATCACGATCCGGGTCGCGGTGCCGTGCGGCGCGAAGGCCAGGGTCGACTCGAAGGCGTTGGGGTCGTCGCGGGACTCACCGTGCAGCAGCGCGATCCGCTCCGGTGGGACGATCTCGGTCCAGGTGATCCACTCCTGGTAGTCGGTCCCGTCCGGGGCGTGCATCACGAAGTCCCAGACTCCGCCCTCGCGGAACTCGAAGGACCGCGTGGTGGTGGTGAACCCCTCCGGCCCCCACCACTGCGACAGGTGCTGGACCTCGGTGAACGCCTCGAACACCAACTTCCGCGGGGCGTCGATGACCCGGGAGATCACGATCTCCCGGTCGGCCGTCGCCGGCTCCGCCCGCGTTTCTTGCCTTGCCCCTGCCATCGGTCATTCCTCCTGCCGTGTCTGCTTGAGGTCCTGCACGTAGATGTCCAGCCGGTCGAAACTCTCGTTCCAGAACCGCTCGAATCCGCGGACCCACTCGTGGACCGGCCGCAGCCCGCGGGCGTCCAGGCCGTAGAGGCGCTGCTTGCCCGCCCCGCGGACCCGCACCAGCCCCACCTCCCGCAGCACCCGCAGGTGCTTGGACGCCCCCGGCTGGCTCATCCCCAGCTCCTGGGCCAGGTCGGTCACCGGCCGCTCACCCGCCCGCAGCAGCGCCAGGATGTCCCGGCGCTGTGGCTCGGCGATCGCGTTGAACGCGTCCGACGTCGTCGCTGCGCGTGCCACGGCAGCCATCATATTCCTATAATGGAATACGTTCAAGCCGGTTCGGAATCGGCGACTCTTGTCGGATGACGATTGCCGGCTATTCGCAGTTGGCCCGCGTGGCCTGCTAATTAGGGCGTGTGCCCATCAACAAGGCCACGAGCCGCCTTGCGCTACGACACGACCACGCTCA
>JALZBL010000144.1 GCA_030947395.1 Actinomycetota bacterium
GCGGCCCGGTGGCGCGCTGCCCGCGCCAGGCCTCGAGGACCCGCAGGACCGGGACGGTGAGCGGCATGGTGGCGGGTTTGTTGCCCTTGCCGACCAGGTGCAGGACCCGGTAGCCGCGGAGGGTGTCGGCGTAGTCCTCGATCCGGACGGCGGCGGCTTCGGAGGCGCGTAGGGCGTTGATGCCGAGCAGGTAGGCGAGGGCGCCGTGGTGCACGGTGACTGTCTGGGCGACCTGGAGGAACCGGATCAGCTCGAGCCGGTCCAGGCCCTGGGTGCGGGACTCGTCGCGGTGGATCTTCGGCAGCCGCGCGTAGACGGCGGGGTCGGAGCCGATGAGGCCGTCGATGTGGGCGAACCGGAAGTACCCGCGCACGGCGTGCATCATCGTGACGACCGACGAGTCCATCAGACCGTGGTCGCCGAGCGCACGAATGTACAGCTCGACATGGGCGCGCTGGATCCCGACCAGCGGGTCGAGGCCGTTGTTCTCGCACCAGGTGAACCACTGCCGCAGCTGGAAGGAGTACAGGACGTGGGTGCGGCCCGAGTAGCGGGCCAGGTAGGACACCGCCGCCAGCTGGGCGGTCGACATCGTCGCCGGCTGGAACGGCAGGATGGTTGTCGGATAGGGCATGGGGGCCACCTCGCGCGGCGACCAGGCAGACGACCAGACCGGCCCGCCGCACAACGCGGCCCGGCACACGGACGCCTCACGTTAGCCCGCTGCCCACACCAGGCTGGGTCCGCAGACGGTATGACGCAACTCGACGCCGGGTGGCGCTGGGGGCGTTTAGGAAGGGTCTCGGTTCCGGTCAGCCGCCCGGGGGCGTGTACGTCAGGGAGGACGCCTTCGCCAGGATTCCGCCAAGGTCGTCGGACTCGATGAGCTCATGGGTTTCTAGGGTCGCGAACGCGCCGGTACTGGTTACCGCCAGGCTGACAGCGGCCGCGGAGGGGCTGTCCGGCACCTCGAACACAACGAAACCGTCCCAGGTACCGAACATGAGGTAATAGGACTCCATTCGCCCGCCAGCGGCCGAACACAAGCTGGCGACGACCGCCGCGCGATCGCTCGGATGCTCCATGAGCCCCTTGACGGCTGCGCTGGTGAACCGGAAGAAGACGGCGTACTTCGCCATGACGGCACCCTCCTTGAAGACTTCTGCGTCGGCGCCATTGCCGGCTGAGGCAAGTGTGGACCGCCGGCTGCGTCAGCGCGGTGACAACGTCTGAACCCGCCTCGCCGCTCAGCTGCCGTCACCCGAGCCGTGCACGGACACGGATGTCGCTGCGTCCAGAACGGCGGCCCGAGCCCACCGCTGACCGTCGGGCGACCCACAGGCGTGCGCTCCGAGCGCCAGCCCCCACCCGTCACCGGCGATCACGTCGGCAACTGAAATCAACAAACCCAACAGGTAGCAGCCCGGCCGGTGATCGCCCGCGAGTCCGCAGGCGGCGGAATGGGGCGGCCGCTGCGCGGGGGAGGGACTCACCCCGTGCACCTGCCTGCGACGGTAGGACGCACCGCTGCGATCGTCCGACTCGCGGCGATAGGACGCAGGTGCTTGGGCATGGCCACCGTGGTCGCCATCTCGTCGGCGCAGTCGAGGCGCGGCGGCGGTCTAATGAGGGATGGTGACGTCGCGAGGCTGTACCACCGGTTGAGCAGTTATGGCCCGGAGATTGACTTTCCTGCGGCGCCGGCGGACCACCCTTTGGTGTTGCAGGATTTCGTTGCGAACGATGTGGCCGCCGCAGTACAAGCGTTACGACGTGGGCACCAGGTTGCCGCTGCCGACGGACTGGGCCCTTGGCGGACCGGCGGCTACGGTTCTGGCCGGGCACTACGCCACGTCTGCGGTGCGCGACGTGACTGCGCTAGCGCGACTGTTGTTCCTGTCCGCCGGTGTGGTCAGGACCGGGAAGCGCAGCGGGGATCGGGTGGTGTTGTTCCGGGCCGCCGGCTCTGCGGGTGGTCGGTTCCCGCTGGAACTGTACGTCGCGGCCCGCGGCCTGGCCGGCTTGGCGGACGGGGTGTACTGGTACGACCCCGTCCAGCATGCGCTACTGCGGATCGCGGCGGCACCGAGCGCCGGCACCACGACGCTGATCGTCACCGGGGTGCCATGGCGGACGGGGTGGCGATACGCCGAGCGGGCTTGGCGCCACCTGTACTGGGACGGCGGCACGATGTTGGCTCACACCCTCGCTCTAGCGGGCCCGGCACGGCTGTGGACGCGGTTTCCCGACGCCGCCGTAGCGGGGCTCGTCGGAGCCGACGGGACGCACGAGTTCCCGATCGCACTGGTGACCTTGGGGGACGGGGAACCGGCGATCGAACCGTCCAGCGCGGCGGTGCTCGGGACCATCGCCGACGATCCGGTCGAGTTTCCGCTGGTGACCTTTGCGCAACACTCCGGCGACGGGGACGAGCTGGGCAGGCCGTGGCCGAACCCGGAGCCACTGGACGGCAGCCCGCCACCGTCAGCTGCACTGGACTCGGTGGTTCTCCGGCGCGGGTCGACACGCTTGATGGACCCGTCCGCGCAGGTCAGTAGCGACGTCTACTTGTTCTCCCTCGCGGCGGCCACCCGCGGGATCGACCTGCCCCACTTCACGGCGGTGCACGCGGTGAGCGGAATGGCACCCGGCCTGTACCGGTGGCCGGAACCGCAAGCGGTGCGGTCCGGGAATCTGCGTGAGGAACTGTTGAAAGTCTGCTGGTACCAGGACCTCGGGCGCGATGCCGCCTTCGACGTGATTAATGCGGTCGACCTTGCCGGAGTAACCAACCGCGGTTACCGGGAGGCTCAGCTGGCGGCCGGGATTGTCGAGGGGCGACTGCACCTGGCGGCCTATGCGATGGGGATCGGCGCGTCGGGGATGACCTTCCTCGACACCGAAATCGAACCGCTGCTCGGCCAGCCGCTCGCCGGCATGCTCATCACGTGCGTCGGAGTTCCCGCCTACCGCAGCACCGACGGTGGGCGTCCTCGCCATCCGGTCGAGGTCGTCACCCCTGCAGCGACCGAGACTCTTCCGCACCCGCCAGCCGACAGCACCTAACAACCACGCTCCGCCCGCACGAAAGCGGCGGAATGACTAGCCACCGATGCGTCCGGCTCGGCGGAGTGACCCACCTCGTACGTGGTCGGCTCGCAGTCGGGTGAAGGGGGCCCTGGGTACAGCCCCATCTGGGCCAGATTGCCTTTCCTAGCCGTCTGTAGACAATCTGTATACACTCGGGGTGGTGCAGGCCCGGTGGCATCCGTCGAGCGAGGACCACATCGCACGACACGGCGTCCTCTGGTCTGAGGTGGTGGAGGCGATGGAACCTCCGACCGTCACCGACCCGACCACCCGCGGTCCGCTGCGGGTGCTGGGGCAGACGTACGCCGGAAGGGTCCTGGCGATCTTCGTCACCGCTGACGACGTCAGGGGCACCTGCTACATCGTCACCGCCCGCACCGCAGATGACCGAGAGCGCCGGACCTACCACCGCCGCGAGAGGAAGGGCTGATCACAATGGCCGAAGGGGCATACGGGACGAGGTACAGCGCCGCCGAGCTGGCGCAGATGGCCGACGAGTTCGACCGCGGCGACTATGAGGTCAACGAAGGTCACACCGAGGTGGTGGAGGCGGATGCGACCGACACCGGGACAGCGGTGCTGTCGGTGCGGCTGCCCCGGTCGGCTATCAACGCGCTTAAACAGGCGGCGGG
The DNA here is from genome assembly GCA_030947395.1 of Actinomycetota bacterium. Classification (GTDB taxonomy): domain Bacteria; phylum Actinomycetota; class Actinomycetes; order Mycobacteriales; family Jatrophihabitantaceae; genus JALZBL01. The sequence goes on from JALZBL010000144.1 coordinate 3,723, forward strand.
CGATGAGGGGGTCGGCGCGACCGTGCTGGCCCGACGGTGGCTGCTGGACCGGCTGTCCAGTGAGACGCCATTGACGGGGGGAACGGTAGAGGTCACCGACCTGCTGGAGTGGCTGCAAACCAAGTTGACCGCCACGAGGACCGCCAAGGCGACCCCCACGAAGACCGCCACGAAGACCCCGACGAGGACCCCGACGAAGACTGCCAAGGCGACCCCCACGAAGAGGGCGACCGCTACCAGGAAGGCCAGTCCGGCGACGAGGGCCACGAAGGCTGCCACGAAGACGGCCGCCCGGATAGCCAAGCCGACCACGAGGTCATCCGACTACGCGCCAGCCGCCTCGGCGGCTCGGGGGGGCGCCCAGCACGCGGGTGGGGGGCCTGGGTGAGACCGGGTAGTGGATCTCACTCGGGCCGCCGGCTGACAGATCGTCCCGGTAGAACCTGCGCAAACGTCGGTTTGTACGAACGACCCGAACCTGCAGGCCCCAGGATTGAGCCGCCTTGCAGTCGGCCGACGGCGTGTCGCCCCTTGTTGGGCCTCGCCGGGCTGCGACGGTCCAAGGCATGACCGACCCGCTCGCGCAGCCGTGGCACCCATCCGGCAACTGCGGGCCGACCCACCGAGTAACGCGGCCGGGCCGACTGCGCAGCCAATGACGGGCCGGCGGGCGGTGTTCGCTGCGGCGCTGGAGCAGTCGCAGTAACTGTTCGCCGCCGCGGTCCGAGGTGACGCCCGGGCCGCGGGCCTGGCTGACACCCGCATCCGCCCCATCCTGCTGTTCTACGGGATGAGCCAATCAAGCCGCGCAGTCGGGGCGGCAGCCGTGGCACCAGCACTGAACGGACCGGACATCGCGTATCCAACCCAGAGCGAAGTGGTCAGCGATGACGGAGATGAAAGGTCACGCGGTGCGAGGCAGGCGTGCCGGTCGCCGGTTGCGGCGTGCGGCTACCGCTGCCGCTCCGAGGCCGACCCCGGCCAGGAGTCCTGCTCCGACCTGGATGATCTGGAGCCCGCTTTCTGGGACCGTAACCGGCGCGGCCAGGACCATTGAGGGGGCGGCCCCGTAGCCTGGTTCGGGTTCGGGGGGTCGCTGGGCGTGGGCTGGCAGGGCCAACGACAGTGCCGCGAGGGCGGCGACGGCGCTAGCCGAGCCGGCCCGAGTTAGGGTGAGGAAGGGTGTCATGACCTGTTCTTTCAGGATGTGGTGAGGTTTGCTGACACCTCGACTGTGCGCCCCCGGCCATTAGGCACACATCGGCCGACGCGCCTCAGAAACCGGCTGACAGTGCCTTAGATTCGGCGGTTCAATGGACCGTGACCCCTTCGGGCGTGGTCGGCCGGGTCGTCGAGCGGGACCTGCTCGCCGCGGCCGGTGTCGCGGCCGCCCGCGGCCAGCCAAGTGCGGTCGTGCTGTACGGGGAGCCTGGGGTGGGCAAGACCCGACTGGTGACCGAAGCCGCGGAGCGGCTCGCTTCGACCCATGAGGTGTTGTGGGCGAGGTTCCCGCGGTTCAGCTCGGGCTCTACGGCGTTTCTGCCGGTGGCCCAGGCCCTGTCGCGGTGGTCGACAACTGCCCCGGATGCCGTCCGGGCGAGCGTGTTCGCCGACGCGGGCGACCTGGCGGCAGTCATGCCCGACTTGGGTCCGAGCGGGCCGGTCGGCGGTGGCCGGCTCACGTCTTTGTTGACCACAGTGATCC
>JALZBL010000145.1 GCA_030947395.1 Actinomycetota bacterium
GTCGTGGACGGTCCGGACGACGCCCCAGCTGCGCCGTGCGCCGGGCGGCGTCGACCAGGCGCTGCTCGTCGAGGCGCCCGGAACGGACCGCGCCCAGCACGGCCGCCCGGATCTCCTCGATCAGGTGCGGGTATTCCAGCGCCCCGGTCTCGATGGCGTCCGCCCCGGCAACCAACGCCCGCACAAATCCCTCCACCATCCCGATCGGGCCCGCCAGGGCAGCCATCTCGAGTGCGTCGGTGACGATGGTCCCAGCGAAGCCCAGCTCGCGACGCAGCAAGTCGGTGGTGATCGCCGCGCTGACCGTGGCCAGCGCGTCGCGGTCCAGGGCGGGCACTATCAGGTGAGCGGTCATGACCGCCTGCGCGCCGGCCGCCACGGCCGCCCGGAACGGGACCAGCTCGGCCGCGTCCAGCTCGGCGCGCGAGCGACCGAGGGTGGCGGCCTCGTGATGGGAATCGGTCCGAGTGGCCCCATGGCCCGGGAAGTGCTTGGCACACGCGGCGACACCGGCGCGCTTCAGGCCACGGACCGCGGCATCGACGTGACGGGCCACCAGATCCGGGTCGTTTCCGAACGAGCGCACGCCGATCACCGGATTGGCCGGGTCCAGGTTCACGTCCGCCACCGGCGCGAGGTTCAGCGTGATTCCGGCCGCGACCAGGCGCGTACCGATCACGGCGTGCACAGCGGTAGTGGTGTCGACCTCGTCGAGGCGCCCAAGGGCCGCGGCGCCCGGCGAGGCCGGCGTATGGGGCGCAAGTCGGGTCACGTCGCCGCCCTCCTCGTCGATCGCGACGACGACCTCCCGTCCAGCCGTGGTGCGTAGCTGGTCGGTGAGACGGCGCACGTCGGAGACCGTGGGTCCGACGTTGGAACCGAACAGCACCACGCCGCCGAGACCGTCGGCCAGCGCGCCGGCGAGCCACCCGGGGATCCGTCGCCCGCCGAACCCGGGCAACAGGCACCCGAGGGCCAGGCGGCGGATCTCGGCATCGGCGCGCACGGACTGATCCTCTCGACCGGCGGGACGCGTGGTGGACAGCGAGGGCAAATTGGACTAGACAAATTGTATCGTCCAAGCTGGAGTAAGCGGTGTCAATACGCCGGCCGGACGGGCAGCGGCCACCCGGGCGGCTCGGCCAGCACCAGAGAGGGGGCAACCCCGATGAGTACCGCCGCCGGCGAGTCGCTGCGTCGCGAGCCCAAGTACTACACGGTCAAGCGCCACCTGCTCGACATCATCGAGTCGCTGCCGCCGGGGAGCCCGGTGCCCACCGAGCGGGAACTCACCGTCCGGCTGGGCACCTCACGCACCACGGTGCGGCAGGCGCTCGGTGAGCTGGTCGGCGATGGCCGCGTGGTGCGCCGTCAGGGCTCGGGCACGTTCGTCGCGGAACCGAAGCTGTCGTGGCCGTTGCAGGTAAGCAGTTTCACCGCGCAGGCGAGCGCGCCCGGGTACGTGCCGTCGACCCGGCTGCTCGAATCCCGCAAAGTGCGCGCCGACGATCGCATCGCCGGGTTGCTGCAGCTTGCGCCCGGCTCCTGGATCTACCGCCTGGAGCGACTGCGGCTGGTCAACGACGCGCCGATGGCGGTAGAGACGTCCCACCTGCCGGCGGCCCGCTTCCCCGGCCTCACGACGCGCCTGCGCAGCGCGTCGTCGCTGTACGCCGTCCTCGCCGAGCACTACGGTGTCGCGCCGGCAACCGCCGAGCAGACGATCGAGACGGCCGCCGCCTCACCCCGGGAGGCCGAGCTGCTCGACACCGACACCGGCGCACCGATGCTGGTGCTCGCCCGGCACAGCTTCGACGCCGGCGGGGTGCCCCTGGAGTGGGTGCGCAGCTTCTACCGCGGTGACCGATATAAGTTCGTGGCTCGGCTCACCGTCTGATCGGCGATCGGCGATCGGCGATCGGCGATCAGACGCACCGGCTCAGAGCGGCACGATGTCGGGCGCGCCGAGCCGCGCGGCGTCGGCGGTGTCGTCGTCGGGCTGGCGCTGCGAGTCCCGCTCGGCCTGCACCCGGGACTGGTAGTGCCTGATCTCCGATTCGACCTGACCTGCGCTCCAGCCCAGCGGACCAGCCATCAGTGCGGCCACGGTCGGGGCCGCGGCCACGCCCCGGTCCCACGCTTCGATGGAGATCCGCGTGCGCCGGGCGAGCACGTCATCCAGGTGCCGGGCGCCCTCGTGGGTCACCGCGTAGCGCGCCTCGACGGCGAGGTAGTCGTCGGCCCCGGGCAGCGGCTCGGCCAGCGTCGGATCTGAGGCCAGCCCGTCGAGGACCTGTGCCGTGCGCGAGCCGTAGCGGTTGAGCAGGTGCTCGATCCGCGCCACGTGTAGGCCGGAGCCGGCGGCGAGGATGTGCCGCTGGTTCCACATCGCCCGGTAGCCTTCGGCGCCGACCAGCGGCACGTCCTCGGTGCACGACGGCGGCACCCGCGCATCCAGGCCGCGCACCGCCTCATCGACCGCGTCGGCGGCCATCACGCGGTAGGTGGTGTACTTGCCACCGGCCACCACCACCAGCCCGGGTACCGGGTGTCCCACGACGTGCTCGCGCGAGAGCTTGGACGTCGGCTCCGACTCTCCGGTCAGCAATGGCCGCAGCCCGGCATACACCCCTTCGACGTCCTCGCGCGTCAGCGGTGAGGACAGCACCGCGTTGACGTGCTCGAGCAGGTAGTCGATGTCGGTCGCACTCGCCGCGGGGTGGGCCTTGTCGAGCGACCAGTCGGTGTCGGTGGTGCCGATGATCCAGTGCCGGCCCCAGGGAATGACGAACAGCACGCTCTTCTCCGTGCGCAGGATCAAGCCGGTCTTTGACTGCAGCCGATCGCGCGGCACCACCAGATGGATGCCCTTGGACGCCCGCACGTGGAACTGACCGCGGGTGTCGGCCAGGGCCTGGGTGTCGTCGGTCCAGACGCCGGTGGCGTTGATCACCTGCTTGGCCCGCACGTCGAACTGGTGACCCGACTCGAGGTCCATGACCCGGGCCCCGGTCACCCGTTCGCCCTGACGGAGGAAGTCGATGACCCGGGTCCGGTTGGCCGCCAGCGCCCCGTACGCCGCGGCGGTCCGCGTGATGGTCATGGTGTGCCGCGCGTCGTCGACCTGTGCGTCGTAGTACTGGATCGCCCCGGCGAAGCTCTTCGCGTTGAGGCCGGGTGCCTCGCGCAACGCGTGCCGCTTGCTCAAGTGGCGATGGCGCGGCACCCGGTAGGCGTGGCCCCCCATCGCCGCCAGCGCGTCGTACAGCAGGATTCCGGCACCGACGTAGGGCCGCTCCCACCAGCGATGGGTCAGCGGGTAGAGGAACGGCACCGGCTTGACCAGGTGCGGCGCCAGCCGGTCCAGTAAGAGCGCGCGCTCCCTCAGGGCCTCGCGGACCAGGCCGAAGTCGAGCATCTCCAGGTAACGCAGGCCACCGTGGATCAGCTTGCTCGATCGGCTCGACGTACCGCTGGCCCAGTCGCGGGCCTCGACGATCGCGGTCGACAGCCCCCGCGTCACTGCATCCAGAGCCGCACCGGCACCGACCACGCCGCCCCCGACGACGAGCACGTCGAGTTCCGGCGCGGCCTCCATGGCGCCCAGCGCAGCCGCCCGTGCGGCCGGCGACAGCGCATCGGCGTCGGGGTCCGGTACGGTGTCCGCCACGCTCAGTCGACCTCCACCCAGTCCAGCGTTCGCCGTACGGCCTTCTTCCAGCCCGCATAACCGTCGCGGCGCCGGGCGTCGTCCCAGTGGGGCTGCCACCGCTTGGACTCGTTCCAGTTGGCGCGCAGCTCATCGGTGTCTCGCCAGAACCCGACGGCGAGCCCGGCGGCGTAGGCCGCGCCGAGCGCAGTGGTCTCGGCCACCACGGGGCGGCTCACCGCAACGCCCAGGATGTCGGCCTGCAGCTGCATGCACAAGTCGTTCGCGGTCACGCCACCGTCGACCTTGAGCACCTCGGCGTGCACCTTCGAGTCCGACTCCATCGCCTCGCTGACGTCGCGGCTCTGGTAGCAGATCGCTTCGAGGGTGGCTCGCGCCAGGTGGGCCCTGGTGTTGAACCGGGACAGCCCGACGATGGCCCCGCGGGCGTCGCTGCGCCAGTACGGCGCGAACAGTCCCGAGAACGCGGGGACGAAGTACAAGCCGCCGGCGTCGGTGACCTCGCGGGCCAGGGATTCCACCTCCGCCGCGCCGGAGATGACGCCGAGCTGGTCGCGCAACCACTGCACCGCCGAGCCGGTCACCGCGATCGAGCCTTCCAGCGCATAGACCGGCCGCTCCTCGCCGAAGCGGTAGCACACCGTGGACAGCAGGCCGTTGTCGCTGCGGACCAGCTCGGTGCCGGTGTTGAGCAGCAAGAAATTGCCGGTGCCATAGGTGTTCTTGGCCTCCCCCGGCGCGAAGCAGACCTGCCCGACCATCGCCGCCTGCTGGTCGCCCAGGGCCGCGGTCAGTCGCACACCCTGAAGTGGGCCGGGCAGCACCACCTGCCCGTAGCCGTCAGCCTCGGACGACGACCGGATCGCGGGCAGCATGGAGCGCGGGATGGCGAAGAAACCGAGCAGTTCGTCGTCCCAGTCAAGGGTCTCAAGGTCCATCAGCATCGTTCGGCTGGCGTTGGTGACGTCGGTGACGTGCACCCCACCCTGGGGCCCACCGGTAAGATTCCACAGCAGCCAGCTGTCGATGGTGCCGAAGATTGCCTCACCGCGCTCGGCCGCGGCCCGCACCCCGTCGACGTGGTCCAGGATCCATTGCACCTTGGCCGCGCTGAAGTAGGTGGCGGGGGGCAGGCCGGCCCGGTGACGGATGAGCTCGCCGCGCCCGTCGCGGGCGAGCGCGCTGGCGATGTGGTCGGTGCGCGTGTCCTGCCAGACGATCGCGTTGCAGTACGGACGGCCGGTGGTGCGGTCCCAGACCACCGCGGTCTCGCGCTGGTTGGCGATGCCGACGGCCGCGAGGTCGGATGCGCTCAGCCCGGCCCGGTTCATCGCGATCTGCATCACCGATACCGAACGTTGCCAGATCTCGACCGCATCGTGCTCGACCCACCCGGCCCGCGGCATCACCTGTTCGTGCTCGAGTTGGTGACGAGCCACCTCGGCCCCGGCGTGGTCGAAGATCATGAAGCGGGACGACGTCGTGCCCTGGTCGATCGCCCCGACGAAGTCGGCCACTCAGCCTCCCGATTGGTGCCGAGAACCTACCGCGCCGCGGCAGCGGCTCATCGGCCGCGACCGCGGCGGACGACCACGCCCTCAGTTCTCACCCAGCGGGAACTGACCCTCCTCGACCCAGGCCCCCCCGGTGGCTCGCCGGAACAACGTGAAGCGGTCGACGGTGAACCGGGCGACGAACGCGCCGAGAGCGTCGTAGACGTCGTCCAGGGC
>JALZBL010000146.1 GCA_030947395.1 Actinomycetota bacterium
ACGAAGTCCTGCGCCGCATCGCCGACCGGCATGGGCGACCCGACCCCTTCAACTGGCCCGGAACCGACCCCGCAGCAGAAAGTCGCTTCGCCGGCCTCGTCCTGCACATCATCAGCCAACAGATCTCCACCCCGGTGGCGCTGACCATCTTCGGCCGCATCCGCGCGGCGAGCGGCGGCCCACCTAGCCCGCAGGACGTGCTCGGGCTCGGCCCCGAGCGGATGCGGCACTATGGGCTGTCCGCGGCCAAGACAACATCGATCCTGCAACTCGCGCGCCGCGTCGACGCCGGTGCCCTCGACCTCCAGCACCTGGACGATCTCGACGACGACTCAGTCGTCACCCTCCTCGACCGCCTTCCCGGCATCGGCCGGTGGACCGCCGAGATGTTCCTCATCCATCAGCTGCATCGGCCCGACGTACTTCCCGCCGCCGACCTCGCCATCCGCCGCGGCGTCCAACAGTCCTGGCGCCTTCCCACCGCGCCAACCGAGGACCACATTCGCCAGCTCGGACACCAATGGTCACCCTGGCGCACCTACGCCGCCGCCCTGCTGTGGGCGTCCGTGAGCGGTCCGCACCGCACTCCAACCGCCGGACTTCCGGTCCCCACCACCCAGCGGTGAATCGGTGTTGCGGACGCAACTCGCGCGCGATTCGGCGATTCGGTGTGGCGTCAGTCGAGTTGTTGCGGCTCGACGTCTCCGGCCGCCGTCGGTTCGGCCGCCCAGTTTGCTTTGTTCATCCTCGACGGCTGAACGCGTGCCGGCTCGCCTTCCATCTTCGGAAAGTTCGGCGGGTACGGCGCGTCACCCAGCCCGTGATCGCGCTCGTCGCGCTCGGCCCACTCCAGCAGCGGCGCGATCGAGAAGACCGCGTCGTCGATGCCGGCGTGCACGTCACCAAGGCGGGCGAAGCGTTCGGGCATGGTGGCGATAGTGAAGTCCGCGGTCTCGACGTCGAGCAGCTCGTCCCAGGTGATCGGCGCCGAGACGAGGCCGCGCGGCCCCCCGCGCACCGAGTAGGCAGCGGCGATGGTTCGGTCGCGGGCGTTCTGGTTGTAGTCGAGGAAGATCTGCTCGCCACGCTCCTCCTTCCACCAGGCCGTGGTCACCAGTTCGGGCGCCCGTCGCTCGATCTCGCGGGCGAAGGCCAGCGCCGCGCGCCGGACCTCGGTGAAGCCGTGCGCCGCCTCGATGCGGACGTAGATGTGCAGGCCCCGCGACCCGGAGGTCTTGGGCCAGCCGACCGCGCCGAGCTCGTCGAGTGTCTCCTCGACGATCCTCGCCACGACCTTGGCCTCGGCCAGTCCGGTGCCTGGCTGGGGGTCGAGGTCTATGCGCAGCTCGTCCGGATGCTCGGTGTCGGGCCGGCGGGAGTGCCACGGGTGGAACTCCACCGCCGACATCTGCACCGCCCAGATCACGCTGGCCAGCTCGGTGACGCACAACTCGTCGGCGCTGCGGCCCGACGGGAAGCGCACGACCACGGTCTCGACCCAGTCGGGCGCGCCCTTGGGCAGCCGCTTCTGATAGATCCGCTCGCCGTCGGTGCCGTCGGGGAAGCGGTGCAGCATGCACGGCCGTTCGCGCAGGGCCCGCACGATGCCTTCGCCGACCGAGACGTAGTACCGGGCCAGGTCGTGCTTGGTCTCCCCCCGGGCGCTGAAGTACACGCGGTCCGGATTGGTCAGGCGCACCGTGCGCCCGCCGACTTCCAGCTCGAGGAAAGGTGATGCCACCGGGTCACGCTAGCGCCGCACCGCCGGGTCGGGCACGCTTGGACCATGACCGAGGGACGCAATCACGACGCCGCCGGCACGCAGGAGCCGGTGCCGCACGTCTACTTCCTGGATCCGCGGGACAGCCGCCCGGTCAACCCGAACACGCCCGAGGGCGAGATCCGCAACATGGCCGCCTTCGCGGCCGGTGTGCACTCGCTGCCGCCGGGCCGGCGAGCCGCGACCAAGGTGCTGGTCTGGCTCGTCCTGATCGGCATCGCCCTGGGCCTGCTGGCCGGCGTGATCGAGGCCTTCCGCGCGTTCTGAGGTCGTAATGATGCCGCGGGAGCCGAATGAGCGGTGCGCTCGTACCGTGGAGGCATGCCGGTTCGTGATCAGCCGCCCGCCGCCCCTCAGCCCGCGGTTGTCAAGTCCGACGCCGAATGGCGCGCGGAGCTGACGCCGGCCGAATACGCCGTGTTGCGCGAGGCCGGCACCGAGCGGCCCCACGTCGGTGAGTACACCGACAACCACCGCGTCGGGGTCTACCGCTGTCGGGCGTGCGGCGCCGAGCTGTTCCGCAGCGCCGAGAAGTTCGACTCCCACTGCGGCTGGCCCAGCTTCTTCTCCCCGCTGGCCGGCGATCGCATCATCGAGCGCGCGGACAACACCCTGTTCTCGCGCCGGACCGAGGTGCTGTGCGCCACCTGCCACAGCCACCTCGGTCACGTGTTCGAGGGCGAGGGGTACGGCACCCCGACCGACCTGCGCTACTGCATCAACTCGATCAGCCTCAGCTTCACCGAGCAGCCGGCCTGACCGGTCCACGCCAGCACGCTGCCTCGTCACTGCCGCGGAGCGGGCCGGCGCCGGCGAACGGTGTGATAGGCATGACGGCGCCCGCCGGCCGCGCCGGCCCCATGCCGGCGCACTACCGGTCGACGGACGGATCCGCGATGACTCAGCGCAGCCTGCAAGACCGGGTAGCCCTCGTGACCGGCGCGGGCAGCGGCCTCGGCCGGGCGACGGCCCGCCGCCTGGCCCGCGGCGGAGCCACCGCCGTCGTGGCCGACATGGACAAGGCCAAGGCCGAGCAGACGGCGGCGCTGATCGAAGCCCAGGGGGGCACCGCTGAGGCGCTCGACCTCGACGTCACCGATTCGACCGTGGTCCGCGCGGCGTTCGCCGAGCTGACCGAACGCCACGGTGCCCGCTTCGACTGCCTGATCAACAACGCCGGCACCGACCGCGGGGCAAGCCTGCTCGACATCACCGACGAACAGTGGCACAGCGTGCTCGGCGTCAACGCCTCCGGACCGCTGTTCACCAGCCGCGAGTTCCTGCGCACTGTGCTGGATCGTGAGCGCGGTGATTACCCGGCCGACATCGTCAACGTCATCTCGATCTCGGCGATCACCGTCGGCACCGATGCCGCGGCCTACAACGCCTCCAAGGCGGCGCTGGCCAAGCTCACCGAGGTGATCCAGCGGGAGGCCTACGAGTACGACTGGCCGGCCCGCATCCACGGCCTGATGCCGAGTGCCATGAACACCCCGATGATGGAGCAGTGGAACCTGCGCGAGGAGGTGATGATGGACCCGGACACCGTCGCCTCGGCCATCGAGTTCATGATCACCTTGCCGCCGGACAGCTTCGTGCAGAATCTGATCATCAATTCACGGCGGGAACCCGGGTGGCCGCGCTGAGCTCCTGATCCGCGATCCGGATCGGCCATCCACCGCCAACGATCGTCCGACCGACTGAAGCAGCGCGTCGGTGGCCGGGTCGGGCCGGCCGTCGAAGTAGGACTCGAGGACCTGCCCGAACACCGGCTGGCTGGGGTCGGCGCGCCGGAACAGCGTCATGGACGAGTGCAGCTTCTGCGCGTCGATACCACCGAAGACCTGCTGGGCGGTCCGACCCCCGATCCTTGCGACCACCTGGGCGATCTCGACCAGGCGCGGGCCGAGCACCGGATGCGCCAGGTAGGCCCGCGCCTCACCGAGTGAGGTGATCGCAAAATGGCGCGAGGTCGGGCTCATCCCGAGGCCGGCGATCTGCGGGAACACGAACCACATCCAGTGGCTGCTCTTGCGCCCGCGCCTCAGCTCGGCCACCGCCGCGTCGTACGTTCCGCCGGCGTCCTGCGCGGTCACAAAACGCTCGAGGTCGTACGGATCGTCGGTACTCGTCGTCTCGTCGGTAGTCATCGTCTCGTCGGTAGGCATCGTCGGCTGGCCCGGACCCCTACGGCAGCGCGGTGACGATCTCGGCGGCGCTGCGCCGGGTGCCGGTGTAGAACGGCACCTCCTCCCGCACGTGCCGGCGGGCCTGGGAGGCGCGCAGGTGCCGCATCAGGTCGACGATGCGGTGCAGCTCGTCGGCCTCGAAGGCGAGGATCCATTCGTAGTCACCGAGGGCGAACGAGGCCACCGTGTTGGCCCGCACGTCCGGGTAGCCGCGGGCCATCTGCCCGTGCTCGGCAAGCATCGCCCGGCGCTCGGCGTCGTCGAGCAGGTACCAGTCGTAGCTGCGCACGAACGGGTACACGCTCACGTAACGCCGCGGCTCCTCGTCGGCGAGGAAGGCCGGGATGTGGCTCTTGTTGAACTCGGCCGGGCGGTGCAGCGCCAGGTTCGACCACACCGGCCGCAGGTGCCGGCCCAGTTCCGTGCGGCGAAAGCGGGCGTAGGCGTCCTGCAGCGCCTCGGCGGTCTCGGCGTGCCACCACACCATCACGTCGGCGTCGGCCCGCAGGGCCGAGACGTCGTACAGTCCACGCACGACCACGTCCGACGCAGCCAGGTCGGCGATCAGGCCGTCGACCTCCCCGGCCAGCTTGTCGCGGCCCTCGTCGCCGAGCGGGGTCGCCAACCGGAACACCGACCACGCGGTGTAGCGGATCCTGTCGTTGATCGCCTTGGCCTGCTTGCCGTCCACCATGGACCTCATTGTCCGCGCCGGGCCAGCTCGGCGATCACCCGGTCGGCCGCCGACCGGCCGGAGGCGATGCAGGCCGGGATGCCCAGGCCGTCGTAGGTGGCGCCGGCGACGGCCAGCCCCGGCACGGCGGCGGCGGCGGTGCGGATCCGCGCGACCCGATCGAGGTGGCCGACGTCGTACTGGGGCAAGCCGCCGCCCCAGCGGGTCACCAGCGTGTCGACGGGACGCACCGCCGTGCCCAGCAGCGGTTCCAGCTCGCCGACGGCTAGGGCGACCAGCTCGGCGTCCTCGCGCTGTAGCACCGCCTCCTCGCCGATCCGCCCGAGCGACGCCCGCACGAAGGCCAGGTCGGCCGGGGCGCCGGGCCACTTCTGCGAACTGATCGTCACGCCCTTGACCGCGAAGCCGCGCCCGGCCGGTACCAGCAGCCCGCTTCCGCCCGGGAGGCTTGCCGCGCCGGGCAGGGCCAGCGAAACGATCGCGACGCTCGCCGTGCGCACCATGGCGAGGTCCCGGGCCGCGGCTGGAGCGAGTTCGCGCAGCAGCGCCGCCGCCTTGCCGGCCGGCACCGCCACGACGACCGCGTCGGCCTCGACCGCCGTACTGGCCGGCATCGCACCGACGTGCAGCGTGAACCGGCCGTCCGGCCGCCGCTCGACCCGGCGCACCGGGCACGACGTGCGCACCATGAACCGGCCGCGAGCGGCCAGTGTCTGAGGCAAGCGGCCCAACCC
>JALZBL010000147.1 GCA_030947395.1 Actinomycetota bacterium
GGTGGACGTTGTAGGTCAGTTCCCCGCCGGTGCCTTGGCCGTACTTCGTGTCGTCACAGCGGGAGGGCTGCGGCGGCGCCGTGGGGCCGGACGCCGGGCAGATGACCGCCGGATCCTGCGGACCCCGGAAGTTCGGTCCGAGTCGGTGCGTACTCGGCGTCAGCGTTGATCCGACCACCGCCGCCCAGTTGTGCGGCGCGGCGTTCGCCACCGGCGGCGTGCCGGTCTCCCGAAACACCAGGCGACCAGCCTGGTACGCGCCGGTGTCGGGCCGGTTGTAGACGGTCTGGCTCGGTGTGGTCTCGCCCCAGGGGTAGGCCAGCATGAGCTCCGAATGCGCGTTCATCGTCAACCGGATGGTGCGCGCGCGGGAGGCGGTAAAGGTCAGCCCGACCAAGCCGGCCCGCAGACGATCCGGGGCGAAATCAGTCCGACTGATCTGCACGCCGTCGCGGCGGCCGAGGTCCATCCGGGCGTAACCCCACCCGCTGGTGTAGCGCCGGGCCGACAGCCACGAACCGTCCACGCCGAACCACACCCCGTCGAGCAGCTTGATGGGCATACTCCAGAAGCCGCCCATCTCGCCCCGAGTGTGGAAACCCGTCGCGGGGTAACTTCCGTCTTCGGCACCGACCTCGTAGAACCGTTCTCCGATCACGAACGACCGCCGGTCACCCAACCGGGAGGTCGTGCTCAGCTCCGGCGACCGGGCCAGCCTGCGGCTCGACTCGGAACTCCGTTCGCCCGGCGCCGGGCCCGCCGCGGCCGGCGCCACCGCCGTCAGGGGGGCACACACGGCCACCGCCACGATCATCGACAAGAACCGAAGTCGGCTCATCCCCGCACCTCCACGACCGGCGAAACGACGTGATGCCATCGTGGCTGTGCGCAATGGAACCCGCAATAGCCAACGCCGACGTCGGGTCGTTCGATCGAGGCTGGTGCAACCCGCCGCTCTCTTGCGAATTTGCTCAGAAGACGGTGTACCCACCGTCGATCTTGAGGACCGATCCGGTGACGAAGGACGATGCGTCGCTGGCCAGGTAGACGATGGCCGGACCGAGTTCGTCCGGCGTGGCGTATCGACGCATCGGCGCGTCCTCGATCCAGTTCTGCCGGTACTGCGGGTCGTCGACAGGAGCCATGTCCGTCTTGACGTACCCCGGTGCGAGCGCATTGACCCTGACGCCGAGAGGGGCCCACTCGGCGGCCAGGCTCCGGGTCAGTTGGTGAACCGCGGCCTTCGATGCGTTATAGGCCGGTTGCCACTGCGGCCGGTTCACGATTTCGGCGGAGATGGAGCCGATGTTCACGATGGAGCCCCGCCCCCGTTCGGTCATGTGTCGACCGAAGACCTGGCAACACGTCCAGAGCGCATCCAGGTTCACATCCAGCACCGAGCGCCACTGCGCGTCGGTGACGTCGAGCGCCGGGCGGTGGATGCAGGTGCCGGCGTTGTTGATCAGGATGTCCACCCGACCGAACCGCTCCATGGTCTTCGCCAGGATTGTCTCGACGTCGGCCCGGCGGGTGACGTCGGCCAGAACCGTCTCGCTCTGTCCGCCGAGAGCCGCCAGCTCCGCCTCCACCTCGGCGGCGGCGTCCGCGTCCCGACCGACGATGACGACATCCGCGCCGGCCTCGGTCAGGGCGCGGGCGAAGGACCGCCCCAGTCCGCGGGTGGCGCCCGTGACCACCGCGACCCGGGAGTGCAGATCGAATCGGTCGAGGACTGTCTTGGTCGGCACGGTTCCTCCAGAGCGCGGTAGTGGCAGTCGATGATTCGTTGCTAGCGTCAGGCCGTTCCCGGCCGCTGCCGCCGGACCCGACCCCGCCGAGGAGAACGATGAAGCGGAAATCGTGGGTGGCCGTCGCCGCCAGTGTGGTCACGGTACTGAGCTTGATCGCCGTCCCGCTGACCGCGGGAGCAGACCCCGCGACGATCCCGGACGCGGTTTCGGTTCCGGGAACGTTCGGCGCCCAGGTCGGTTGTCCCGGCGACTGGCAGCCCGACTGCGCGCAGATCCAGTTGACCCGCCGCACCAACGACGACGTGTGGTCCACGACGTTGACCTTGAGGGCTGGCAGCTACGAGTACAAGGCCGCGTTGAACAAGACCTGGGACGTCGCCTACGGCAAGGGCGGCTCGGCGACCGGAGCCAACATTGGCCTGGCCGTGCCGGCGGACGGGACGCAAGTCACCTTCTACTACGACAATTCCACCCACTGGGTGACGACCAACCTCGACGGCCCGATCGTGACCGCCGCGGGGAGCTTCCAGTCCGAGCTCGGCTGCCCGGCGGACTGGTCACCGGACTGCTTGCGGTCGTGGCTCGAGGATCCCGACGGCGACGGCGTCTACACCTTCACCACCCGCGCGATCCCGGCCGGGGACTATCACGTCAAGGCGGCGGTCGGCCTGTCCTGGGCTGAGAGCTATGGCCAAGGCGGCTCGCCGACCGGGGCCAACATCGATTTCACCGTCCCGAGCGACGGCAGCCCGGTCACGTTCAATTACGTCGCGTCGACGCATGGGTTGACCGTTTTGTCCGGCAACGGGCTGCCCAGCCTCAGGCCCTTGCAGGCCTACTGGTTGTCGCGCAATTACATCGGCTGGAACGCCGCCAGCACCGCTGCGGTCAGCTACCGGCTGTACGCCGCGCCCAACGGTGGTCTCACCCCGGTGTCCGACGGCATCACGGGCGGCACGTCCTACCCGCTGACGGTGGACCCGGCCGGCCTGCCCACCGCGGTCAGGTCGAAGTTCCCGGCCCAGGCCGGGTTGACCGCACTGAAACTGTCCGACGCGACCGCCGGTCAGGCCGCCAGCATCCTGACTGGACAGGTCGCCGTGGCCGCCTTCGACGCGGACGGCAAGCTGGTCGATGCCACCGGCCTGCAGATTCCCGGCGTGCTCGATGACATCGATGCCGGCGCGGCCCACGCCACTCTCGGTCTGACCTGGACCCACCACCGGCCCAAGCTGGCGCTGTGGGCACCCACCGCCCAAGCGGTGGCGGTGAACGTGTACGCCTCCGGGCACGTCACCGATCCACTCAGGACGGTTGCGCTCACCCGCCGGGCGAACGGCGTGTGGACGGTGACCGGCCGGCCCAGCTGGAAGGGCCGCTACTACCTGTTCACCGTGCAGGTGTACGTCCCCGAGACCGGCAAAGTCGAGCACAACCTGGTCACCGACCCCTACAGCTACGGGCTGTCGACCAACTCCGAGCGCAGCCTGTTCATCGACCTGTCCGACCCGAGAATCGCCCCGGCCGGCTGGCCGAACCTGGCTAAGCCCAAACTGCGGAAGCCGGTCGACCAGTCGATCACCGAGGTGCACATCCGCGACTTCTCGGTCGCTGATCCCACTGTTCCCGCGGCTCACCGCGGCACCTACCTGGCCTTCACCGACAAGGCCAGCAATGCCGTCAAGCACCTGCAGGCGTTGGCCCGCGCCGGCACGACCGCCATTCATCTGCTGCCCGCGGCGGACATCGCCTCCCGGTCGATCAACGAGACCAAGTCGACCTGGCAGTCCCCGAACTGCGATCTGCCCTCGATACCGCCCGACTCCGACCAGCAGCAGTCCTGCGTCACCGCGGTAGCCGCCCGCGACGGCTACAACTGGGGTTACGACCCGCTGCACTACACGACCCCGGAAGGCTCCTACGCGACCAACGCCGAAGGCGCCGCGCGCACGCTTCAGTTCCGCAAGATGGTTTCCGCGCTCAACCATGACGGACTGCGGTTCGTCCTGGACGTCGTCTACAACCACACCGCGGATTCCGGCCAGAGCGGCACCAACGACCTGGACCGAATCGTACCCGGGTACTACCACCGCCTCGACGCCACCGGCCAGGTCACGACGTCCTCATGCTGTGCGGACACCGCCAGCGAACACATGATGATGGCCAAGTTGCTCATCGACTCGGTGACGACCTGGGCCACGCAGTACAAGGTCGACGGGTTCCGGTTCGACCTGATGAGCTTCACGCCCAAGCCGGTCATCGAGCGGCTGCGGGCCAAGTTGAACGGCCTGACGCACCGCCACGGCGGAGTCAATGGCCGGCAGATCTACCTCTACGGCGAAGGCTGGAACTTCGGAACCGTCGCCGACAACGCGCTGTTCGTGCAGGCCTCTCAGGCCAACCTGGCCGGCACCGGAGTCGGCACGTTCAACGACCGGATCCGCGACGCGGTGCGAGGCGGCGCGTTCAACGACACCGACCCGCGCACCCAGGGCTACGCCTCCGGCCTGTTCACCGACCCCAACGGTGACGTCGTCAACGGTGACCGCGCCACCCAGAAGGCCAAGCTGCTGCTGTACGAGGACCAGATCAAGGTCGGCCTCGCCGGCAACCTGAAGAACTACCGATTCATCGACCGCACCGGCGCGATGGTCACCGGTCGCGAGGTGGACTACAACGGCCAGCCCACCGGCTACACCGCCCAGCCGCAGGAAGCGATCAACTACGTCGACGCCCACGACAACCAGACGCTCTACGACATGCTCACCTACAAGCTGCCCGTGTCCACCACCATGGCCGACCGGGTCAGGATGCAGACGCTGGCCCTGTCGACCACTGCCTTCTCCCAAGGCGTGTCATTCTGGCTGGGCGGCACGGAAGGCTTGCGCAGCAAGTCATTCGACGCGAACAGCTACGACTCCGGCGACTGGTTCAACGCATGGGACCCCTCCCTGCATCGCAACGGCTTCGCCAAGGGACTCCCCCCGGCTGCATCGAATCAAGCCCAGTGGCCCTACATGAAGCCGCTGCTGGCCAACCCGACGCTGAACCCGACCCATCCGGATCTTCTCAGGGCCGAAGCCCAGTCGGAGATGCTCCTCAAGGTCCGGGCCACCAGCCCGCTGCTCCACCTGGGCTCCGCCAAGCTCATCCAGCAGAAGCTGAGCTTCCCTGGCAGCGGCCCGAACTCCACTCCTGGCGTGATCGTCGAACGCATCGACGATACGGTCGGACCGAACGTCGACCCGGCCCTCAGGGGCATGGTGATCGTCTTCAACGCCTCCCCGCAGGCCACCGCCCAGACCATCGCCGCGGCAAGGGGCCAGCGTTACCGGCTCAATCCCGTCCAGGCGAGCAGCACCGACCCGGTGGTCAAGACATCCACCTTCAACCGCTCCGCCGGCACTTTCACCACTCCTGGCCGCACCGTCGCCGTATTCGTGCAGCGCTGAGCCAGGGCTCACGCCGAGATCCGAGGCGGCCGACCCGGACGCGGGCCGGTTTGGCAACGGACCGGACCAGCGTTCCGGCACCGGTCGCGGCAGCTGGGACGGTGGGACAACTAGCGCCGGGCGGAGACCGGAACCGGATCGGGCGTCCCGGTGACCGGCCCGGTCGGCTCCGTCTCATCGGCGCGCACCAGG
>JALZBL010000148.1 GCA_030947395.1 Actinomycetota bacterium
GCCGAGGGGGCGTCGAGCAGGCGGACGTCCTCGGCCCCGAAGCCGAATCGAGCTGCCTCCTCCACCTCGGCCCGGGCCCGGCGCAGCTGCGGCTCGGACCGGGCCAGCACCACCGTGCCGCCGCGCGCCCAATCGCAGCCGATGCCCTCGTGGGCGACGACCCGGCCGACCTCGGCCACGGTGTCCTGCATGGCTCGGTACTGGGCGATCGCCGCCGGGCGGCCGTTCTCCGCGGCCAGCCGGGCCAGTCCGACGGGGTACAGCGCCGAGCACCAGCCGCCGTTTCGCCCGGACGCGCCGAACCCGGCGTACTCGCTCTCGAGGAGGGCAATGGTCAGGGACTGGTCAGCGGCCTGCAGGTAGTAGGCCGTCCACAGCCCGGTGTAGCCCGCGCCGACGATCGCCACGTCGACCGTGTGGTCGGTGCCCAGCCCGGGCCGCAGCCTCCGCGGCCGGCCACCCCACAGCGCGTCGGAGGGCACCGTGGCCGCGGCTAGGCCAGGACGTCGGCCAGCGGGCGCGCGGGGTAGCCGTGCGCGGCCGCTACCGGCTCATAGGTCAGCTCGCCGTCGTGGGTGTTCAGGCCGAGGGCGAGAGCCGGGTCGCGACGCGATGCCTCCCGCCAGCCCCGGTCGGCCAGCTCGAGTGCGTAGGGCACCGTCACGTTGGTCAGGGCGTAGGTCGAGGTGTGCGGCACCGCGCCGGGCATGTTGGCCACGCAGTAGAAGATCGAGTCGTGGACCCGGTAGGTCGGCTGGTCGTGGGTGGTCGGGCGGGAGTCCTCGAAGCAGCCGCCCTGGTCGATAGAGATGTCGACGAGTACCGAGCCCGGCTTCATCCGTGACACCAGCTCGTTGCTGATCAGCTTGGGTGCCCGCGCCCCGGGCACCAGCACCGCCCCGATCACCAGGTCGGCGTCAAGGACGGCGCGCTCCAGCTCGTAGGCATTGGAGGTGACGGTCTGGCAGTGGCCCTGGTAGATCGCGTCCATCTGTCGCAGGCGGGCCACGTTGCGGTCCAGCAGCAGCACCTCGGCCTGCATGCCGAGAGCGATGGCCGCCGCGTTCTGCCCGGAGACGCCGGCCCCGATCACGACCACCTTGGCCGCGTACACGCCGGGGACCCCGCCCATGAGTACGCCTCGGCCGCCGCCCTGGCGCATCAGGTGGTAGGCACCGACCTGGGGCGCGAGCCGGCCGGCCACCTCGCTCATCGGGGCGAGCAGCGGTAACGAGGCATCGGGCAGTTGCACTGTCTCGTAGGCGACCGCGGTGGTTCCGGCGGCGAGCAGGGCGTCGGTGCACTCCTTTGAAGCGGCCAGGTGCAGGTACGTGAACAGCACCTGGTCGCGGCGCATTCGCCCGTACTCCTCGCTGATCGGCTCCTTGACCTTGCAGATCAGCTCGCCCTCGGCCCACACGTCATCGGCGGAGCCGAGGATCTTCGCCCCAGCAGCGACGAAGTCCTCGTCGGGGATGGCCGAGCCGACCCCGGCGCCCTGCTCGACGACGACGTCATGGCCGTGGCGGACGAACTCGTGCACCCCGGCCGGCGTCGCGGCGACGCGGAATTCGTTGTTCTTGACTTCCTTGGGGATGCCGATCTTCACGCTGACTCCTGTCGCCGGGCGGAGCGGCGCGTCAACCAGTTGCGCCGCCGTTGCCGCCGATTTTGAACTATTGTCCGTGTGGACGCCATATCTCTGAAGAAGATTTTGTGGGGGTCGCAGATGGCGATATATACATCGACGCAGGGCGGGGCCGGACCGACTTCGCCGCACGATGTTCGGCCGGTTCCCCTCGATGCCACCGACCGGGCCATCCTGGCCCAGCTGGCCACCGACGCGCGGCTACCCAACAATGCCCTCGCCGAACGGGTGGGCATTGCCGCGTCGACGTGCCTGAGCCGGGTGCGGGGGCTGCGCGAGCGCGGGGTCATCCGCGGCTACCACGCCGACATCGACCCGGTCGCCCTCGGCCGCCCGATCCAGGCCATGATCGCGGTCCGGCTGCAGTCGCACGCCCGCGGGCACATCAGCGCGTTCGCCGAGCGGGTGTCCCAGCTGCCGGAGGTGATCAACGTGTTCTTCCTGGCCGGGGCCGTCGACTTCTACGTCCACATCGCGGCGACCTCGACGCAGAACCTGCGCGACTTCGTGGTCATCAACCTCAGCGGCAACCCCGACGTGGCGCTGACCGAGACGAATCTGATCTTCGAGCACATCCGGGGTCGGCTGGCCGACTGACCCCTCTCCGGCACCGATTGGTGATCCGGGCCCGGGTTCGGCTCCCCGGGCTGCCGCCATCTCGGCGTGGAGGTCAGTTACAGGTGCGTCCAGGCCTCGGCCAGCACCGAGCGCAGGATCTGCTCGATCTCCTCGAACTCGGCCGGCCCGCTGATGAGCGGCGGCGCCAGTTGCACCACCGGATCGCCACGGTCATCGGCCCGGCAGTAGAGGCCGGCGTCGAAGAGGGCCTTGGACAGGAAGCCGCGCAGCAGCCGCTCGGACTCGTCGTCGTCGAAGGTCTGCTTCGTCTCCTTGTCCTTGACCAGTTCGATCCCGTAGAAGTAGCCGTCGCCGCGGACGTCGCCGACGATCGGCAAGTCACGCAGTTGCTCGAGGGTTGACCGGAAGGCGCCCTCGTGATCGAGGACCCGCTGGTTGAGTCCCTCGCGCTCGAAGATGTCGAGGTTGGCCATGGCCACCGCGGCGGAGACCGGGTGACCACCGAAGGTGTAGCCGTGGGGGAAGTAGTCGGCGCCGTCCCAGAACGGCTCGGCCAACCGGTCGCTGACGATGCAGGCGCCAATGGGGGAGTAGCCGCTGGTCAGGCCCTTGGCACAGGTGATCATGTCGGGGACGTAGTCGAACTTGTCGCAGCCGAACATGGGACCGAGCCGGCCGAAGGCGCAGATGACCTCGTCGGAGACGAGCAGCACGTCGTGGCGGTCGCAGATCTCGCGGACCCGCTGGAAGTAGCCCGGCGGCGGCGGGAAGCAGCCGCCGGAATTCTGCACTGGCTCGAGGAAGACCGCCGCAACCGTGTCGGGGCCCTCCATCTGGATGGCCAGCTCGATCTGGTCGGCGGCCCACCGGCCGAAGTCGGCCAGGTCGTCGCCGTGCTCGGGCGCGCGGTAGAAGTTGGTGTTCGGGACCTTGATACCGCCGGGCACGAGCGGCTCGAACATCTGCTTGGCCGCCGGGATGCCGGTGATCGACAGCGCCCCCTGCGGGGTGCCGTGGTAGGCGACGGCCCGGCTGATGACCTTGTGCTTCATCGGCTTGCCGACCAGCTTGAAGTACTGCTTCGCCAGCTTCCAGGCCGTCTCCACCGCCTCGCCGCCGCCGGTGGTGAAAAAGACCTTGTTCAGATCGCCGGGGGCATAGGACGCCAGCCGGTCCGCCAGCTCGATCGCCGGCGGATGGGCGTAGGACCACAGCGGGAAGAAGGCCAGCGCCTTGGCCTGCTCGTAGGCCGCGCGGGCCAGTTCCTCCCGGCCGTGGCCGGCCTGCACGACGAAGAGTCCCGACAGCCCGTCGAGGTAGCTCTTTCCGTTGGCGTCCCAGATGCGCACGCCGTCGCCGCGCACGATGATCGGCACCGGTGCGTTGGCGTAGGCCGACTGGCGAGTGAAGTGCATCCAGAGGTGATCCCGCGCCGAGGCGGCCAGCCGGCCGGGCTCGGATTCCACGGGGGATGCGGTGTCGGCCGTGACGGCCTGGTCGGTGACGGTCATCTGATGCCCCAGTTGTAGGTCTGTTTCTTCAGCTTGAGGTACATGAACGATTCGGTCTGCCGAACTCCCGGGATGCCTCGGATGCGGCGCAGGATCTCGAGCAGGTGGTCGTCGTCGACGGCCAGCACCTCGCACACCAGGTCGAACGAGCCGGCGGTGATGACCACGTAGTCGACGTCGTCGATCTCGCACAGGGCCGTGCCCACCTCGTCGAGGTCGCCGTCGGCATTGATCCCGATCATCGCCTCGCGGTGGAATCCGATCTGCAGCGGATCGGTGACCGCGACGATCTGCATCACGTTGGCCTCGAGCAGCTTTTGTACGCGCTGGCGCACGGCCGCCTCCGACAGCCCGACCGCTCGGCCGATGGTGGCGTACGGGCGCCGGCCGTCCTCCTGCAACTGCTCGATGATCGCCTTGGAGACGTCATCGAGCGGCAAGGCAGAAGGTCGTACCCGCAGAGCCGTCACCCTCGAATTGTCCCGTATCCGTGACCGGCAAGCAAGGATTTCGCGGCGTGGCGCGTCAAACGCGACGAATTCGGTGGCTCGCGGCCGATGCCGAAGGTTCCGGCCGCGCCGGTGTAGAACTGGCCCATGGCCAGATACGGCGCCCAGTTCGGGCCGGACATCACCTTCCTGGGCGTCGAGCGGTGTGACTGGGCGGAGGCGGCGACGTTCGCCGACGCCGACGTCGTCATTCTCGGCGCACCGTTCGACGGCGGTACGTCCCACCGCGCCGGCACGCGGTTCGGACCGCAGCACATCCGCCAGGCCTGCTACCTGGCGCACGACGGTTCCCGTCCGTCGCTGGCCCTGCGGGTCGACGGTCTGCGGGATCTGCGGGTGCTCGACGCCGGTGACGTGGAGATGTTCTCCGGTGACGCCGCCCGATCCGTGGCGGACCTGCAGCGGGCGGTCCACGCCGTCGCCCGGACCGCAGCGATCCCCGTGATCCTCGGGGGCGACCACACGATCGCCTGGCCCGACGCGGCCGGGGTCGCCCAGCACCTCGGGCCGGGCCGGATATCAATGATCCACTTCGACGCCCACGCCGACACCGGAAACGTCGAGTTCGGTTCGCTGATCGGACACGGCCAACCGATGCGGCGCCTGATCGAGTCCGGCGCCGTGCGCGGCGACCGGTTCCTACAGGTCGGTCTGCGCGGGTACTGGCCGCCGCCGGAGAACCTCGACTGGATGGCCGAGCAGCGCATGCGCTCCTACGAGATGAGCGAGATCGGTGCCCGCGGGCTCGGCGAGTGCCTGGGCGAAGCCTTTACCATCGCGACCGACGACTGCGACGGGGTGTTCCTGTCCGTCGACATCGACGTCTGCGACCCGGGCCACGCGCCGGGCACCGGAACCCCCGAGCCGGGCGGGCTCACCGCCCGGCAACTGCTCGACTCCGTGCGCCGCGTCGCCTACCAGCTGCCGGTCGTCGGTATGGACGTGGTCGAGGTGTCACCGCCGTACGACCACGCCGAGATCACGTCGTTCCTGGCCAACCGGGTGGTGCTGGAGGCGCTGTCCGGCATCGCCCGGCGGCGCCGGGACCGCGCCGACGGCACGACCTGGGACCCCGCGCGGCCGCTGCTGGACGGCCGCTGAGTCCGCTCGGTCCGCCCGCCC
>JALZBL010000149.1 GCA_030947395.1 Actinomycetota bacterium
GCGCCCGCGCACTTCGGCCTCCACGTGATCGGCGTCGACCAGGTGCGAGCCGGTCAGCGCGTTCATGCACTCGACCAGGCCACGCACGGTGCCCGCAGTCACGAAGTCCGGGCCGCGGTCGAGGAAGGCCTGGATGGGAATCGAGACGTCGGCCCGCGCCCGACCGAGCACGCCGCGCACGCTGCGCCCGGTCAGATCCGGGTTCTGCTCGGACCCCGAGAGCGCGAACTCGGTGCCGATGATGCGGCGGTTGAGCAGGAACCAGGAGTGCTCGTAGCCGGAGGCCGTGACGTGGCGCAGGGCACCGAGGGCGTCGAACCCCGGAAACAGCGGCGTCGGAAGCCGCCGGCCGCGGGCGTCGAGCCACAGCGAGGACGGGCCCGGCAGGATCCGGATGCCGTGTCGTGACCAGATCGGGGTGTGGTTCACGATGCCTTCCGGGTAGTGCCACATCCGGTCCGGATTGATGATCACCGCGCCGGCCTTCTGCGCGACGCCCAGCATGAGACCGTCCACGTGATCGGGGACCCCGCTGAGCATGTTCGCCGGAGGCGTCCCGTAGCCGCTGGGCCACGCCGCCCGAACCAAGTCGTGGTTGCCGCCGATCCCTCCGGACGTCACGATCACGGCCGCCGCGCGCAGCTCGAAGTCGCCGATTACCTCCCGCGGGCTGGCCGCGCCGCGCTCGACTGCGCTGCGGACGAGCACCTCGCCGCGCACACCGATGACTTGCGCGCCGCTGGTCACCAGCTCAGTGACGCGGTGCCGGTGACGGAAGCGGATCAGGCCCTGTTCGACCGCGGCCGCCGCCCGTCGGACGAAGGGCTCGAGCAGGCCGGGGCCGGTACCCCAGGTGACGTGAAAGCGCGGAACCGAGTTGCCGGGCCCGCCGGCCGGGTACCCACCCCGCTCGGCCCACTGCACGACCGGGAAGAACCGCACGCCCATGGCGTGCAGCCACGAACGCTTCTCGCCGGCGGCGAAGTCGAGGTAGGCCAGCGCCCACTGCCGCGGCCAATGGTCCTCGGGGCGGTCGAAGGCCGCCGAGCCCATCCAGTCGGCGGTGGCCAGCTCGAGATCGTCGTGGATGCGCAGCCGTCGCTGCTCGGCGGAATTGACCAGGAAGAGGCCGCCGAACGACCAGAAGGCCTGGCCACCGAGGGACTGCTCGGGCTCCTGGTCGACGACGACCACCCGTCGTCCGGCGTCGGTCAGCTCGGTGGCGGCGACCAGACCGGCCAGGCCGGCGCCGACGACGATGGCGTCCGCGCTGGAGTCCGCAGCGCTGCGTCCACGCGGGTCCACCGCGCTGTGCGCACTCGGGCCCACGACGGGCTAACCCGACCGCCGCCCCGCTGCGGGTCCCGCCCTCACGCGGCCGGCTCGAGTACGAAGACCGGGATCTGGCGCTCGGTCTTGCGCTGGTAGTCGGCGTAGTCGGGAAAGGCATCGACCGCGCGCCGCCACCACTCGTCGCGCTCGCTCCCGGTCGCCTCGCGGGCGAGGTAGTCACGCTTGACCGGGCCGTCCTGCAGTTCCACCTGGGGATCGGCGACGAGGTTGTAGTACCAGACCGGGTGGTTGGGCGCACCCCCGAGCGAAGCCACGACGGCATAGTTGCCCTGGTGCTCGACCCGCATCAGCGGGGTTTTGCGCAGCTTGCCGGAACGGGCGCCCACCGACGTCAGGACGATCACCGGCATACCGCGCATCGTCGTGCCGGCGCTTCCCCCTGATCGCTCGGACTCCTCGACCTGATTGCGGGCCCACTCGCTGGGGCTGGGTTCGTATTCTCCGGTCAGCGGCATGGATTCAGTGAACCACTGGCCGACCGGGCACTGTTGCCGGGGAGGGTGGCGGCCCGCCTCACCGAAATTGTCAGCGGGGCCATCCATCATCGCGGATATGCGCCTGATCCATACCTCCGACTGGCACCTCGGCCGGTCGCTGCACGCCGAGCCGCTGCTGGGTGCACAGCGGCACTTCCTGCAATGGTTGCTGAGGACGTCGCTGGCGCGGCGCGCGGACGCGGTGCTCGTGGCCGGTGACATCTACGACCGGGCCGTGCCACCGGTGGAGGCCGTCCGACTGCTGGATGAGACCCTGGCCGACTTCGCCGCGGCCGGCGTACCGATCCTGCTGACCAGCGGCAACCACGATTCGGCGGTGCGACTCGGGTTCGCCGCGGCGCTGAGCGAAACGGCAGGAGTTCACCTGCGGACCGCGCCCAGCGAGCTCGCCCGGCCGGTCGTGCTGGCCGACGAGCACGGCCCGGTGGCGCTGTACGGCATCCCCTACCTGCTCCCCGACGCGGTGATGGAATCCCTCGGCGTCGTGGACAGGTCGCACGCGGCAGTGCTGAGCGCGGCCACCGCGGCGATCCGCGCCGACGCGAGCGCGCGGGGCATCGATCGGGTCGTGGTGGCGGCGCACGCGTTCGTCACCGGCGCGGCGGTCTCGGAGTCCGAACGCGACATCCGGGTCGGCGGCATCGGCGATGCGCCGGCGTCGGTGTTCGCCGGCTTCACCTATGCCGCGCTCGGCCACCTGCACGGCGCTCAGACGGTGGGGCCCTCGGCGAGGGTGCGCTACTGCGGCTCGCCGCTGGCGTTCTCCTTCTCCGAGCGGCACCACCGCAAGTCGGTCACCCAGGTCGACATCGCCGCGAACGGCTCGATCGAGACCGAGCTGATCGCGACTCCGGTGCTGCGTGCCCTGCGGGAAGTCCGCGGCCGGCTCGAGGAGCTGCTCTCCCGCGCCGGTGACGACCTGGGCGACCTGGGCGACCTGGCCGACGCCTTCGTCAAGGTGACGCTCACCGACCCGGTCCGCCCGGCGGCGCCCATGGAGCGGCTGCGGGCGGTGTGGCCGCACACGCTGCTGCTGGAGTTCGCACCGGCCGGCGCGCCGACCGACGCTGACGCCCACGCCGCCGCCGACCTGGCCCGCCTGGCCGCCACGGTCGACCCGGTGGAGATCTGCGCGTCGTTCGTCGAATGGGTCGACGGCGCACCGGCCGATGCCGCCGCGCGGCGGGTGCTGCGGGGCGCCGTCGAGGCGGCCCAACAGGTCGAGGTCGGTGCCTGATGCGCCTGCGGTCGCTTCACATCCAGGCGTTCGGCCCGTTCGCTGGCGAGCAGTTCATCGACTTCGACCGCCTCGGCTCGAGCGGGCTCTTCCTGCTCGAAGGTCCGACCGGAGCCGGGAAGACGACGATCCTGGACGCGGTGACCTTCGCGCTCTACGGCGGCCTGGCCGGTGCTGAGGCGAGCGCCGACCGGTTGCACTCGGACTTCGCGCCGGTCGACCGGCAACCGCGGGTCCGGCTCGAGATCTCCGTCCGGGGGCGCCACTATCGGCTCACCCGTAGTCCCGAGTGGGAACGGCCGAAGCGACGCGGCCCTGGCCGAACGAGACAGGCCGCCGCGGTGCACCTGGAGCGCAAGGAGGGCGCCCAATGGGCCAGCGTGTCCAGCAACAAGGGCGAGGTCGGCGAGATCGTCGGCGAGATCATCGGACTCAACCGCGACCAGTTCAGCCAGGTGGTGCTACTCCCCCAGGGTGATTTTGCCCGCTTCCTGCAGGCCGACGACGACGACCGGCGCGTCCTGCTCAGCCGCCTGTTCGGCACCCACCTCTACGACCGGGTGACGGCCGAGCTGGTACGGCTGCGAGCCGACGCCAAGGCCCGCGCCGACGCGGCCAGCACGCGGATCGAACAGTGCCTGTCGGCGGCGGGTGAAGCTGCGGGGTTGAACGCGCCGGAGCGCGAATACCTGCTCACCGCCCCCGTCGAGGGGCGCGAACATCGACTCACTGCGCTGCGGTCAGCGCTGTCGGACGCGGCGGCGGCGGCGGCCGAGGCGGCGACCCGGCAGGCGGCCCGGACCAAGCAGGCGCGCAATTTCGCCGAGGGGGCGGCCCGCGAGCTTGAGCTGATGGACCGCGCGCTCGCCGTCCGTTCGGCCGTGGAGGAGCACGAATCCGGGCGGGCCGAACACGACCCGGCGGCCGATCGGCTGCGCCGGGCGCGGGCGGCCGAGCCCCTCCGGCCGCTGCTCGCCACACTGGAGGAGCACAGCCGCACCGTGATCGAACTGCATCGGCTGCTGCGCCCGCCGCTGGCGCAGTGGTTCCACGACGGCGCCCCGGCGATGTCGGCCGATCCCCCGCCGACCGAGTCCGACCTCGGCCGGCCGGAACGCTGCGCGCAGTGGGCCGCCCGGTTGAAGCAGGCCGGGGTTGCCCTGGTCGAAGAGACGTACCGCCTCGCCCCGATCGTCGTCGTGGAGGCTGAGCTCGGTCGCCGCCGTGATGCCCTGACGGCGGGCGAGGCCGCGTCGGACCGGGCGGTCAAGCTGCTGGCCCAACGGCGCGATCGGGATGCCGAGCTGCCCGGGCTGATCGCGGCGGCCCGCCAGGACGACGCGGACACCGCCGAGCAGGCCGCCGAGTTGCACCACCTGCGGGAGCGACACACCCAGGTTGTCCTCCGGTGCCGGGCCGCCCGCCGCCGCGACGAGCTGGAAGTCGAGCGGCTGGGCCTACAAGCCGAGGTGGTCACCGCGATCGAGGACCACCAGAAGTCGGTCGACCGGCACCAGTCGCTGCTCGCCCGCCGGCTGGAGGGAATGGCGGCCGAGCTGGCGGCCGGCCTGCGCGCGGGGGAGCCCTGTGCGGTCTGCGGCTCGACCGAGCATCCGGCACCGGCCGAGCCGGCTCCCGGTGCAGTGAGTGCGGCTGACGTGACGGCCGCGCAACGCGCGCGGGCGGCAGCCGACGCGGACCGCCGGCGGGTTGAGTCAGCACTGGCCGCCTGCGGAAGTGAGCTGGCCGTTGCCTCGGCGACCGCTGCGGGCCCCACCGCGACTGTCGTCACGACCCACGCGGGCGCCGCCACGGCCGGGCCGACCGCCGGCGCGGTGAGTGCCGACGAGCTGGACCGGGCCGGGCAGGTCCTCTCGGCCGCGATCGCCGGCGCCGAGCAGGCGGGGACACGCCGGCTCGAGACCCAGACCAGGCTGACCGAGCTGGAAAGCGAGCACGGCCGGATAGTCAGCCTGATCGCCGACGCGGCGGCGGTCGCGGCAACCGCGCTCACGGCGACCGAGGCGGCTCGGCGCGAATTGGTCGCTGCCGAGGACCTCCTCGCCCGACACCGGGAGGGCTTCTCGTCGGTGACCGAGCGCCGAGCGGATGTCCAGCGGCGCTCAGAAGTCGCCTTCACGCTGAGCGAGGCCCTCGAAGAGCTCGGCCGGGCGCTGGCCGCGGCGGCCGATGCCTCGGACCGGGCGGTGCAGACCGCGGCGGCGCAGGGCTACGCCGACTTGGCCGCGGGGCGCGCGGCTCTGCTCGAGCC